>CAMWJC010000075.1 GCA_947174495.1 uncultured Lachnospiraceae bacterium
CAGCTCCGATGAAAAGAAATCCTTGAGGAAACAATTCGCGAACGCTTTATCGAGCAGTGTTAAGCGCCAGTATGGCGCGAAAGGATTTCTTTTCATCGGAGCTGCCGTCTCGCATATGCTTACCCCTACTAAACGTTAATTCAACGCAATAACCTCCATCAATCCATGAGATAATTATTCCTATGAAACCACCGTATAGCCTGCTGCCGATAAAATCTCTATTGCTTTATTGAAATTATCTTCTTTGGTTAAAATGTAATCAGTGTTGTATGTTGATACCGCGAAAATGCCAATCCCGTTTTCCGCCATCAGTGTAGCTATTTTGGACAGTATCCCGATCAATGAAAAGTCCAAAACACCCTGTATTCGAAAAGCACGCCAGCCATCATCACGCTCTATCACATTATCGGGAACACTGTCAGTAATGCAGACCAGTGATTTTTCTTCATCTGTTTTGCCTATGAAACAAAATTCTGAATCAAGGTCAACCTGCGAATAATCGCTGACTTTGCATATCGAAAATGTATCATCCAATTTTCTGATTTCCATTATTAATCCCCCATGTTTCCGATTTGCTGTGTGAAAAATTTATTTTTCACGCTATTTTCTATCATTCCTTCTGTGATGTTATGTAAACTGTCTTTCTCTCTGTTTTTCCATATACCGGCATCTATTCCCCAAAATCATATAATACAGTGTAGCACAAACCAAAGAGATATGGTAAACTGATTTATCAGAAGAAATCATAAATATAGAAGACTTTTAATATTTGTTATCATATTGTACATGTTTCTACCAAGAGGTTTAACATAATGAATGACAGTCAAAATTGGAATATTGTAGGCGAGCAAATGAAAAGGGCACTCTCTGACGCTTTGCAGACAGGGGATTTTTCCGTCCTGAATGAGCTTGTAACTCAAACAGTTTCCGATACGTTAAATGATGCAGGAAAGCATATTGCTGGTAATTTTTTCTCTCAGCCTGAAAAAAAGAAAGCTAATGAATCATACGAAAGCCGGGCAAGAGCACAGCAGAGACAATACGATCAGAAAAAGAAGGCGCAGGAAGAGGCGCACAGGCTTCACATGCAGCAGCAAAAGGAAGCCCAGATGCGGAAAAAAGCCGCACAGCAGGCTCTTAAACAGCAGCATGGGAACAAAAACCATGCCGTATCTTCTCCCCAAAAGCAGACAACAGCGCTTATTCCTATAAAATTTAAACAGATAGGAAATGTCTCCAACGTCCTATATCAGGTATTTGGCGGAATTGGTTTCGGGATTTCTTCCCTGATCGCCTTTTTCCGGCTTTTTGCTGCACTTGCCGGAGGAACCACCCTAGCCGGATGGATCATAAATCTCCTGTTTATCGCAGGCTTTTTCTGCATGATACGCTATGGGGTAAACCAGCGGAACCGCCTTGCACGAGCCAAACGCTACATTCAGCTCTGCGGCGGACGAATGTACGGTCAGATTGAAAGCCTTGCGAGAGATACTGGAAAAAGCGTCCGTTTTGTAGTTAAGGACATCCACAAGATGCTAAGCCTTGGTATGTTCCCTGAAGGACACCTGGACGAAAAAAGGACATGCTTTATGTTAAATGATTCCATCCATCAGCAGTACCTGGATGCGGAAAAGTCCCGTATTATGCGGGAGCAGGAACAAATCCGGACAGAGGCTGCCGCAAAGCAGCAAAGCGCTATCCCAACCGGCACAGATGGTAAGACAGCCCAAAGTCAGTCCAGCCAAATGGATAACGAGCAGGAAGCCGAGCTAAATACTATGATTGCAGAAGGGATGGAATGCACCCGAAAGTTAAGGGAACTGAATGAGCAAATTCCGGGAGAAGTGATCTCCGAAAAGCTATACCGCCTGGAAAACCTGTTGAAAGACATTTTTGACAGTGTAAGAGAACATCCCGAACAAATGCATAGAATGCACAAAATGATGGATTATTACCTTCCTACCACCTTAAAGCTGGTGGAAGCCTATGAAGATTTTGATAAAATCAGTGTGCCTGGACCGGAGATCATAGCTGCCAAAGCAGAGATAGAGCGCACCATGGATATTATTAACCAGGCGTTTTCAGAGCTTCTCAGTAACCTGTTCCAGGATGCCGTGTTGGATGCCACTACGGATGCACAGGTTTTACAGACCATGCTGGCAAGGGAAGGGCTCACCCCAAATATAGGAAACCCTAAAATATAAATATAACATATCAGGAGGAAAACAAATGAACAACGATTATGATTCTATGATAAAGGAGGCTCCCTCTCTTACTTTGGATCCTTTCGGAGCAGACACCAAGACCACTCCGGCCATCCAGGAGCAGGTAATGCCTATAGCGGAAGAAAAAGAAAAGATTCCAGAAGCTGTGCTGACACCGGAAGAACAGAAAATGGTGAACGATTTTGCCGCGCAGATCGACATTACGAATACCCAGATGGTCCTCCAGTACGGTGCAGGCTGCCAGAAAAAAATTGCAGACTTCTCTGAAAGTGCCTTAAACAATGTACGCACCAAAGACATGGGCGAAATTGGGCAAATGCTCACAGATGTAGTTGCCGAATTGAAGGAGTTTGATGAGGCAGAAGAAAAAGGATTCCTTGGCCTGTTCAAAAAAAGCAGCAACAAGCTGGAGAACATGAAAGCAAAATACGATAAGGCGGAAACAAACATCAACAAAATCTGCAAGGTTATGGAAGGGCATCAGATCACCCTTCTGAAAGATGCCGCCATGCTGGACAAAATGTACGACCTGAACCTGAACTATTTCAAGGAGTTATCCATGTACATTCTGGCCGGAAAGCAAAAGATTGAATATTCCAGAAACACAGAGCTCCCCGCTCTCCTTGCAAAAGCAGAGCAAAGCGGACTTCCGGAGGACACTCAGGCTGCAAAGGATTTTGCCGCCATGTGTGAACGCTTTGAAAAAAAGATTTATGATCTGGAGCTGACAAGAACCATCTCCATGCAAATGGCTCCCCAGATCCGTCTGATACAAAATAATGATATTACCATGTCAGATAAAATTCAGTCCACGCTGGTGAATACCATTCCCCTTTGGAAAAGTCAGATGGTGATTGCCATCGGCTTAAACCATTCCAGTGAAGCCGCAAGAGCCCAGAAGGAAGTTACCGACATGACCAATGCACTTCTCCGGAAAAATGCGGAGACTCTCAAAACCGCTACCATCGAAACAGCCCGTGAAAGCGAACGGGGCATTGTTGATATCGAGACGCTGACAGCTACCAACCAAACTCTGATCAGCACCCTCGATGAGGTCATGAAAATACAGGAGGATGGGCGCATTAAGAGACGAAGCGCTGAGGAGGAACTACAGCGTATCGAAAATGAGATGCGTAATAAGCTTCTCGAATTGAGTCAAAACTCTCAAAATATAGGGAACGGCAACTAAATTGTCGTTCCCCATATTTTACATTGCTAATGCACCTTCTATTATCAACTTCATTTGTACACGTTCAAGCAGTTCTTCTTCAATGTTATGCATTATAGTACATGTCATAAACCACATATCCACTTATACCCTCCAGTGATCCCTTCGATGTTTCCTGGCACATCATGCATCTTGGTTCATCCATTGGAATTCCACTTGTTGGATAGATATGAAACTCTGACGATGTTCTGAAGCCAATACGATTGTAAAAATGATAGTCTCCCTCTACTATAATTCCTTTTGCCCCGTATTCTTTCACTTTTTGAATGCCCATAGTCAGCATTGTGGCGCCAATATGTTTATGAAAATAATCTGCATGAACCGAAACCGGTGCCAGTATAACTATGTCATCGTTTTCAATATGTCCCCCGCTTTTTGTTTGTGATAATGGAAAACGTGAAAACAAAAAATGTCCTACAATCTTTCCGTCTAGTTCGGCAACAAAGGACAGTTCCGGAATATAATATTCCGAAACCCGTATTTCTTCGACCAATGCAAGAACATCGGTACCGTCAGAGTAATTTGTTCCTTCGCTGAAAGAACGCAAAATCAATGAAATAATATCTTTGTAGTCTTTTTGGGTTTCCTGACGTATTGTAATATCTTCCCGCATAAAATCCTCCATCCGTGGCTTTCGATTATATCTTCCCTCATGCTATTCTTTCCGCTGGATATTCTGAATCCTTATAAGAAAAAAGCGGAGAAAGTTCTATAAAGTATTATAGCACAAAATAAATGGGATGTAATGAGCTCAATAATACTAGCATTTCTCTCCTAAAAAGCGAAAATATTCTCTATTTTATCTGAATACAAAATTTAAAATTTTCGATATAATCTAATAAAGCGAAATGTATATATATGATCTCATTCATAGCAGGGGGATTACATATGGGTAAAGTATCATTGCGTATTGCTGATTTACGCAAAAAAAGCCGCATAACACAGCAGGAATTGGCAGATAGTATTGGCGTATCATTTCAAACAATCAGCAAATGGGAAACAGGCATAAGCATGCCGGACATCTCTGTTCTTCCATTATTAGCAGACTATTTTCAAGTATCAACAGACCAATTGTTGGGATTAAAACCACTTGATGGAGAAACATATATTCCTGAAAAAACAGCCACAAAAGACTTTTGGAATAATAAGCTGGAATATCTTTTACGAACACGAAAAGGTTATTGGAATGATGACTATGCCAACTTTCTTGTTTCACAAGTTTGGAAAATCAATAAACCTGTTTCTGTACTCGATTGTGGCTGTGGATATGGATTTTTAGGATTGCTTTTACTTCCTTATCTCCCCATCGGAAGTACTTATACAGGAATTGATTTTGCAGAAGATCTGGTCCAAAAAGGAAAAAGCCTTTTTGCGCAGCAAGGAATATCGGCAAAATTTATTTGCAAAAATGTTTTTGAGTATTCAGCCGAAAGCCAATATGACTTTGTAGTATGTCAGGCTGTTCTCAGACACTTGGACAATCCTACATCTTTTATACAGAAAATGATCAGTTTTGCTAAACCTGGCGGATATATTGTCTGTATAGATGCCAATAGGGAATTTGAATGTTGCGGGCTATATATTGATGGTATGGACTATCAAGAGTTATGCAGGCATGAAGGGTTAGAAAAGAAATGGCAGGCTGAACTTGCAATGCAAGGGAGAGATTATGCAATTGCAATCAAGACTGCTCATATAATGCAGCGGCTGGGACTCATTGATGTTGATGTGAGAATGAACGACAAGGTGGAATTCGTCACTAAACAGACTATTAATTATGATGAAATAAAAAATGACTTTATCGTATATAACGATTGGGTTTCCGGCATCAGTGTTGGGGCAAAAGAAAAGTTAATTCTCCACTTACTGACTCATGGTTTATCCCGCAAGGAAGCCGAAGATTACTGTAATCGAAATGTTAAAATATCAAATTACTTTTCAGACAACCCCGCTGCCGGATACACATTTATGAAAGGACAAATGATTTCCTATGGAAAAAAAGCGAATACTTCTACTTGATATGTATGGCGTAATTATAAAGGAAAGTAAAGGATATTTTATTCCTTACTCATATGAACACATGGAGAATCGGCATCATGACAGCCTGACAAAAGCGTTTTTTGAGGAAGGTTTATTTACAAAAGCCCAAAATGGAGATTTGAGTTCTGATGAATTCCTCTCTCTGTTAGGATATTCTAATCCAACCGAGACAATGCAGGATTATTTGAGAAATTTTTTAACCTTCGACAAGGATTTTTTGTGGTTCGCCGAAAATAATTATAAGCAATATAATTTTGTCCTGCTTTCAAATGATGTGGTTGAATGGAGTAAATATATATTTAAACTATATGGACTGAATAAATATTTTAAAGAAAGCATTATCAGTGGGGATATTCATATGCGCAAACCCGATAGTCAGATTTTTCACTATGCCATTAAGCATATGCAATGTAATCCCCATGAGTGCTTTTTTGTTGATAACAGCGTCAAAAATCTGAATGCCGCAAATAAGAGCACCGGGATCAATACTATCCTTTTTAACAGGGATAATGAAGTATATTCCGGTAATACAGTATATAATTTTAAGGAATTAAATGAGATCCTTAAAAATATTTGAGTGAATTGCTTCTTTCTGATTTTATTCCCTACGCATTAAAACAATACGGTTGCTGCGTCTCCACATTCCGGAACTCATGCTTTTCATAATATCCAATCAGGGCTCCGTCCTCATCACGCAAAGCAATCATATACACATCTCTATTTTCCTTTTCATTGCGAAAAGAAAAAATACGGTTATGTTCCCTGCTTTCCCCAAACCAGTCCAAAACCTTGTGAATCATTTCTACGGACTCTTCGTTATGACAATTCAACAGACTTTTCCCCACAAGCTCTGCCCCGCCGCTTTTGGCATACCTTGCGATTGCCGCCGGATTCATATAAATAATCTCATGCTCCAGATTACAGATTACTACAACGCACTGGTCCTGATCTATCACGCTTTTGAAAAATTTTGATAATTCCATTTGTTTATTCTCCTTCTGTCAATTGTTATATCCACTGAATATACCCGGTTTTATCGTTCCGGTTATATCCTGCCTTTTCATAAAACTTCAAGGTACTCTCTTCTTTTGATCCGGTAAGCAGCATCATCTTGTAACAGTTTTCTTTTTCCGCAATCTCCCTTGCGTAATTCAGGCAGGCAGTTGCAAGCCCTTTCTTCCGGTATGCCTCATGGGTGATCACATTTTCAATTAATGCATAAGGCCTCTGGCCATGAGTAAGATTGGGAATGATCACGCACACACAGGAGGACACAATCTCTCCGTCCTCCTGCGCTACAATGATATGATGATCTTTATCCTTCAAAATCCGGTTCCACAACTCAGCCATAGAATTGTCTTTCTCCGGAAAAGGGTTATTATGAAGCTGCATATACAGCTTCATAAGTCCCACGTAATCACTCTCTACAATTTCACGAATCATAGTTGACTCTCCTACAACGTACCTGCTAAATCAGGAGATGAGTTTCTACAGAAGCTCCTTCAAAAGCTGGTTGACCATACCCGGATCTGCTTTGCCCTTCATGGCTTTCATCGTCTGTCCGACCAAGAATCCGATTGCCTTCTCCTTACCGTTATGGTAATCCTCCACAGACTTGGGATTAGCGGCGATTACCTCTTCCACGGTCTTGCGAAGAGCGCCTTCGTCATTTACAGTCTTAAGACCCTTTTCTTCCACGTATTTCTCCGGGTCCACATCCTGATCAAACATTACCTCAAAAACTTCTTTTGCCACGGAACTGTTAATTTCCTTTGCGTCTGTCATCTTGATCAGCTTCGCCAGATTTTCCGGTGAAAAGCGGATATCCTCCGAATCCATATTGTTTTCTTTCAAAAGACGAAGCGTTTCCACCATCAGCCAATTGGATACTTTCTTGGGCTGGCTGCCAAGAGCCACTGTAGCTTCAAAAATATCTGCCATATGCTTACTGCCGGTGATGATCTCAATATCATACTCCGGGATATCAAATTCTTCTTTATAACGAACCATCTTTTCTTCCCGAAACTCCGGCTGACGTCTCCTGATTTCCTCCAGGAATTCATCATCAAGAACTATTGGAACCAGATCCGGGTCCGGGAAATAACGATAATCCTGTGCGTCTTCCTTGCTTCTCATAGCATAGGATTCTCCCTGATTATCATCCCATCTTCTGGTCTCCTGAATCACCTTTTCCCCGCTTTCCAAAAGATCAATCTGACGCTCACGCTCACCCTCAATTGCCCTTGCAATGGCTTTAAAGGAATTCAGGTTTTTCATTTCTGTACGGGTGCCAAACTGCTCTGCTCCTACTTCCCGAACCGACAGGTTCACATCTGCACGCATGGAGCCTTCCTGCAGCTTACAATCAGAAGCCCCCAGATACTGAATGGTCATACGCAGCTTTTCCAGATAGGCAATCACTTCCTCTGCACTTCGCATATCCGGTTCGGATACGATCTCGATCAGCGGAACGCCTGAACGGTTGTAATCCACCAGAGAGCAGTCCTCCCACTCATCATGGATCAGCTTTCCTGCATCCTCCTCCATATGGATCTCATGAATGCCTACAAACTTCTTCCCTGCCTCCGTCTCGATCTCTACCTTTCCGTTCCGGCAGATAGGAAGATAAAGCTGGGAAATCTGATAGTTCTGCGGATTATCCGGATAAAAATAATTCTTACGATCAAATTTACAATACTGGGTGATGGTACAGTTGGTGGCAAGACCTACAGCCACTGCATATTCAAGAACCTGCTTATTCAGCACCGGAAGGGAACCGGGCATACCGGTACATACCGGACAGGTATGGGTATTGGGTTCTCCCCCAAAAGCAGTGGAGCACCCGCAGAAAATTTTGGTTTTGGTAGCCAGTTCTACATGAACTTCCAGTCCGATGACTGTTTCATACTGTTTTCCCATTCTACTTGTCCTCCTTTCTGCCAAAAGCGCCTCTTGCCTGTTCATAGGCATAAGCGGTCTGTATCAGTTTCTTTTCGTTGAAGCAGTCTCCAATAAGCTGTAAGCCGATAGGAAGCCCCTTCTCATCAACACCGCAGGGCATAGAAAGTCCGGGCAGTCCTGCCAGATTGATAGAAATGGTATAAATATCCCCCAAATACATCTTAATCGGGTCGGATAAACTCTCTCCCAACTTAGGAGCCGTGGTGGGTGCCACCGGTCCTAAAATCACATCATATTTTGCAAAGGCTTCATCAAATGCCTTTTTAATCAATGCTTTCACACGCAAGGCTTTCAAATAGTATGCATCATAATAGCCTGAGCTGAGCACAAAGCTTCCCAGCATAATCCTTCGCTTCACTTCCGCCCCAAAGCCCTCGGAGCGTGTCTTCTTGTACATATTGTGAAGTCCTTCGTAGTCTTCTGTCCGGTAGCCGTATTTGATTCCGTCAAACCGTTCCAGATTGGAGCTTGCCTCTGCCGCCGCAATGGTATAGTAGGTAGGGATTGCATATTCCACAAGGCTTAAATCAAATTCTTCCACGATAGCGCCTTTTTCTTTCAAGGTCTCTGCCGCCGCCAAAACCGCCTTTTTCACCTCCGGATCAAGTCCCTCACCAAAATAATCCTTCGGGATGCCGATCCGCATGCCCTTCACATCATCAATCAGTGCGGAAGTAAAATCCAAATCCTTTCTCTCCACGGATGTAGAATCTTTCAGATCATGGGAGGCAATAATCTCCATGATGGTTGCGCAGTCTGTCACATCTTTGCATAAAGGACCAATTTGATCCAGTGAGGAACCATAAGCAATCAAGCCATAACGGGAAACCGTTCCGTAGGTGGGTTTTAATCCCACTACCCCGCAAAAAGATGTGGGCTGCCTGATGGAGCCGCCGGTATCCGAGCCAAGAGCATAAAAGCACTCCTGCGCTGCCACCGCCGCTGCACTGCCGCCGGAAGATCCTCCCGGTACATGCTCCGGGTTCCATGGATTCTTAGTCACGCCAAAAGCAGAAGTCTCTGTGGTGGACCCCATGGCAAACTCGTCCATATTAGTTTTCCCCAGAATCACTGCCCCTGCTTTTTGAAGGTTCAGAACCGCTTCCGAGGAAAAGGTTGGAATAAAGTTCCCCAGAATCTTCGAGGAACAAGTGGTAAGAAGCCCTTCCGTACACATATTGTCCTTGATTGCAACCGGTACGCCCGCAAGAGGCCCGGTAAGCTCCCCGGCATCAATCTTTTTCTGCACCTCATCCGCCTGCTTAAGTGCACCTTCTTTATCCACTGTCACATAGCAGTGGTATTCCTTTTCTTTTTCCTCAATCCGGGCAAGCACCGCCTCCGTTGCCTCCCGAACCGTTACTTCCTTATTTTTAATTGCCGCCCCAAGGGAAACGGCAGTCATATTTAAAAGATCCATCTGTCGTCCTCCTATTCAAACGTACGCGGCACCGTAAACATGCCGTCCTTTTCACCGGGAGCATTCTTTAAAATTTCTTCCCTGGTATCGCCATTTGTCACTACATCCTCACGAAATACATTTTTGACCGGGAACACATGGCTCATAGGCTCTACGCCTTCCGTATCCAGCTCTCCCAGCTTATCAATGTAATCCAGCATACTTCCCATATCCTTTTTGGCCTGCTCCTTTTCCTCATCGGAAAGCTCCAGCTTGGCAAGGATACCTACATATTCAATGGTTTCATCAGAAATGATATTAGCCATCTTACTTTTCCTTTCTGCTTATTCGTTTCTTTTTCTATCATTAATAATTTACTACTTTTAAAGTCTGATGTCTACACTTTTCCAAAGGACTGTGCTACACTGTTGCTATGAATTTACCTACATAGAAGAGGATTTTAAACATGATACTACTGCCGCATCTGATCCTGCTGATTGTCTGGATCAGTCAAAATACATCAGATAACAAATTCATGCAAATCTCTCTTATCATCTCAACGATCCTGATTTACATGATCACCTGCACCTGCCTTCATATTATGCCTTTGGTTTCGCCCAGATTTTCTTCCTTACGGCTTAGGGTTCTGCAGGGCGGGAGATATTTGCTTAAATTCTGCTTTTACGGTATTATTTTTCAGCTTATTTTTTACTTCGTTATGAAACTGACTGGCTGGCACCTTCTCCCACAGGCTAACGACAGCATTGTCATTTTGCTCTTTGACTTTATTTTTTGCTGTACACATTTTTACTTATTTCTCTTAAATGCCTGTCTGCGCGTTATCCTGAGCTGCCGCCGGCTTGGCATTTTCAAAAGGCTTTTCATCATTCTGGGACTTGGGCTCCCGCTAATCAATCTGTTTTTACTCCGCTATCTGGGCAAAATGGCACGGGCGGAAATGGACCTGGAAATCTGCCGGTTTGAAAACCGGAAAGAACGGGACGGAAAGATGATCTGTGCCACCAAATATCCGCTGGTGCTGCTTCACGGGATTGGATTCCGTGACCTGCAATACTTTAACTATTGGGGACGTATCCCAAAAGAGCTTACCCGAAACGGCGCTCTGGTCTATTATGGCCATCAGGAAGCATGGGGGACCATTGAAAATAACGCTGCTGCCATCAAGACTACCATCGAAAAGGTCATGGAAAAAAATCACTGTGATAAAGTAAATATCATCGCACATTCCAAGGGCGGTTTGGATGCCCGCTATCTGATCTCCGGCCTTAATATGGAGGACCATATCGCATCCCTGACTACTATATCCACGCCCCACCGTGGCTCAGAGCTTTTGAACCTTTTGAACAAACTGCCTGACGGGATTTATCATCTGATCTCGTTTGTCATTGATTTCAATTATAAAAAGCTGGGCGACCGCGCCCCCGACTGCTACCATGCCAGCAAACAGCTTTCCCCCGGCTTTTGCCAGGAATTTAATGAAAAATATCCCGACTCGCCTAAGGTTTATTACCAGAGCTATGCTTCCTGTGTGAAAAATGCTTTGGGAGACAGCCTTCTCAGTATTCCCAATCTGTTAATGACTTTTGCCGGAGCTTCCAAAAATGACGGTCTTGTCACAATCGAATCCGCTAAATGGGGACATTTTAAAAAGGCCTTTGTCAGCACCAAGAAGCGGGGAATCTCCCATGGGGATATAATTGATCTTAAGAGAGAAGATTATGAAGGCTTCGATGTGATTGAAGCTTATGTGGAAATTGTTAAAGAGTTGAAGGAGATGGGGTTTTGATCCATCTCTTTTTAAATGATGCTCATTTGCTACCGCCGGTTGCGTAATTGTATCGCCGGCTATATAGAGCGCAAACAAGGGATTTGATATTGTTTATATATCAAAACAAGGAGGACAGAGCACTATGGATTTTTCAGAAAAACTATTAACCTTGCGAAAAGCAAAGGATCTTACACAGGAGCAGCTTGCCGAAAAACTTGATATTTCAAGACAGTCTGTTTCAAAATGGGAAAGTGGACAGGCAGTCCCGGAACTGGATAAAATCGTAGCCCTAAGTGCGGTTTTTGATGTTACAACTGATTATCTTCTTAAGTCATCAGAAATAGACGATTTATCAGTAAAAACTGAAATGCTGGAAAAACAGCAACAAATGATGCTGATCCGTGAACAAAAGAAACAGCAGGTTCTTGGATGTGTCATGTATTCGATTGCAATTTATCTGATATTTTTGGCAGCATATTTCATTGGTCATTACTATTTTGAAATATGGAATCCGTCAGTGATTTTTTCAGAATTTCTAATTGCTACTGCCATTGTGATTTTTATATGTGTTAAAAAAATCAGTAAAAAACAATCGTAAATTTCCAAATAAGGCTGTCGTACTAATAACCTAAAGCTCGGCAGCCTAACGCTTGATCCTTTATTCCAATGAAGTGCATTACCTGTTAAAATTCAGGCATTTTAATAAATATTACTTTTTCTCCGTCTGCTATACCACCATAAACTTCATTTGTATTGTGTCCGATCTTTAAATAATGTTCAATAACATATTTAGCAGTAAATGGCATTTCTAATGTTAATAACTCCGGATACGCGAACCATTTGCAGGTCCCTTCATTAGACACAAGGTTCTCATCTACACCATTATTTAATTCTGCAAAAAAATAATAATTTTGTCTGATCTCTCCCTTTGTCCTTCGCAAAGTAACGTATCGCAGCGATAAATTTTTGATTTCACTATCCGTCAGTCCCAGTTCTTCCTTTAATTCCCGCAATACACAGGCTTTCGCGTCATTCAGCTCAAACTCTTCAAAATGACCTCCAGCCGAGCCGACCCAAACATTATTCACTACTCTGCCTCCCTGTCTGAGAAGCAATAGTATTCTGTCTGCACTCGTTATATATATGGATGTCATATTTCGCAGTTTCCCTTCCATTACGATCACCTCCTGTTGTTTCGCAAATATTCAGCTTCCATCTTGCTTCTGAGAGTATCTTTAGTTTTGTGCAAAGTAACAATAGGAACAAGAGTCCTCATGAACTGCATTTCTGAGATCTCTACCATTTCCCCCAATTTAAGCATATACAACTACACAACGGCCTTTGCTGTTTTTATCCAATAATGCTTTCAATATTTTAGCATCTTGTGGTAACTTTTTTTCAACCTCATACCAATTATGCAAAATGAGTTTTTCAGGAAATATTACATCAAAAATTAAGTCTTCAACTGCAGCCCAACTTCTTCCACAAAACTTTGGATATTGCAATGCTTGCTTTATTGCCTCAATTAATTCTGATGGTAATTTGATCAAACTACAATCTATATCAACTACCTCTCTTTTTTCATATTTTTTCTTTAATATTCTAACTACTATGTCATCATTATCTAAATCAATTATTCGTTCTATATATGCATCATTAATACTTTCATACACTGAACTATAA
>CAMWJC010000076.1 GCA_947174495.1 uncultured Lachnospiraceae bacterium
TATACGACTCATGCATCAAAACTGCATCATTTTTGCATCAAAGTTGCATCATTTTCTGTTTATTCACCGCTCAGCAGCTCCCTCGGCACTATTTTCTTAACCTTAAGGGACATCAGGCATGCAATCGCAAATGTAATGACCACCAGCCCAATCCCTGCCGCAATGTTAAAACCAACCGGCACAGCAAAGGTACATTCCACGATGCCGATACCGCTCAAAAATAACGCGGTAAGTGGATTGATAATAAAGCTGCATACTATGATTCCAACAATCGTTGACAAAATTACTGGCGGCATAAAGGCCAGAGAAGTCTGTAAAATAAGCTGCCCTGTGGTAAAACCCAGCGCCTTCAGAATTCCATACTCCCGCTTTTTATTGCTTAGCATGGTTCGTACCAGTAAATACAGGACAAAAGCAATGACAACACCGCTGAGTATAAAAATTCCAATGACAATGATCGTCATCAGCGAAATATATACGGAGCCGGTTCCACTTACTACTTTTTCTATGTTTATGGTTGTATTTATTTCACTTCCGAACTGTTCTTCCATTTCCTGATTAAATGCATCAATGTCTGTCCCATCTGATAGATTCAAATAATAGCTTGCATTCTGCAATTCCCCCATCCGTTCATAACCGGATCTTGTAAGCAGGCAGTCCTTGCCAAGGTTATTGCTGATCTGCGTAAATCCCGATATAATATACTTTGCTTCTTTTCCGTCTGTAGATATGGCAATTTCATCCCCTATCTTTAAATCATTTTCTTTCGCATATTTTGCGGCGACTGCAATTTCATTATCATATCGGGGAAATCGTCCTTTAAATACCACCTTTTGATTATTCGCCTTTGAAAAATCATCGCTGATGTTTGCTATAAGCTCCACTCCGTTCACATGGCTTACATAAGCAGAATGATATAAATATACTTTCTGGACACACTTATCTTCCTTTACTTTTCTCAAAAAATCATTTTCTGTTTCTACATTTACATTGATACAACTGTCTGCGATTTCCCCTATAATTAGATTGGTAATGGGCGTCATATCAGCAATGACATTTTTGATCATCAAGCCGGAAAAGGCCACAACCAAAGAAAGGGTCAGCATGGTAATACAAATAGTTATGTTATGCTTTATGCCGGAAAATGCGGTTTTCAGGGCAAGAGCAAGGGTAAGCGAAGCTCTGGTTTCTTCCAGCGGAACATGGTTGCGTTTAAAATTATGCGTCTGTACTCCCTGGCGAAGTGCAGTGATTGGTTCTATTTTTTTAATCCGGCGAGCGGAAAGCCACACAACGAAGGAAGCTGTCCCACATAAGATAAGCAAGGTTAAAAGAAACGGCAACGTCAAAAAATGGATTGCATAAGGGATACCTGTCTGCGAGATCATCATCGCATTAATAAAAGGGAACAGAATGTAAGACCCCAAAGCTCCTGCCATGGCAAATAGCAATGTAATCCCTCCAAACTGTAGAAGGAGCGACCAGATCACCTGGCGGCTTGTGTAACCGATTGCTTTCAATGCCCCAAGTGTTTTCATGTTTTCCTGAATATAGTTGATTATATTGGATGATATGACTACCAACGCAATTAACAGTATTAAAAAAGCCACAGCACTCATCACACCGGCACATATCATTTGTGAAATATATCGAGAAGTAGTAACCAACACATAGGAATTACTTACCATACGGGCAGCCGGATATTCGGAAGATATCATATTCTTAAGCGCTGCTTCGTAATCTTCACTTTCCTCTTTATCTTTGAGCCGGATGGAAACCAGAACGGATTTTGGCGCATAACCTGCTTCTTCCAGCTCTCTATACTTATCTTCTGTCAGAATCATTTCACACAGGGCGCAATTGTGGGAACCGGTCATTACACTGTTGAAAAAACCACATATGGTATAGGTCATTTCATTGCTTCCAATCGTCACATGAAGCTTTTTACCGACAGCAATATCATCCGACTGATACAATACAGGCAGATAAACTCCGCTTTGCAACTCTCCTTCTTCCATAATTTCTGCTTTCCCAACCTGCCGGGTAATAGCAGTCTCTTTATCCAGGAACAGGAATTCAGTGTTGATCTCTCCGCTGTGATAAGGAAAGGAACCAACCATATGCATGGAATCAGTTAGTACAAATTCCGATATCTGTCCGTCATTTTTCAGCGTTTGTGTCAGAAATTTCCGCATTTCACTTTGTTCACCATCAACCGCCAAAGTTACATGCTCCGCATTCAGCTTATCGTGGCAGCGGTCAAAGTTCTGTTTGTAATCCATGGACAGCATAAGCCATAAATTAAGCATGAATGCTGCAAGTAAAATAAGTACGGTGATTGCTGTCATCTGTCCTTTAATCTTTCGCAGATTGGAGTGTGCGAGAAGAAAACTTTTTCTCATGTTACCACCCCATTTCCAAAAGAAAAGCAGAAAGCTTTTCATGTCTTGAACTGTCGCCATGGACATATTTCCCCAGATTGCATTCACCTAAAATAACACCGTCTTTCAAATATAAAATCCGGTTACCCCGCCGGGCAGAACGCATATCATGTGTTACCATGACTACGCTTTGCCCCTGGTCATTAAACCGGGTAAGCGTATCAAGGACATCAATCCCGGTTTTAGAATTCAGCGCACCCGTTGGTTCATCTGCAAAGAGAATCTCCGGACCGTTGATTAACGCCCGCACTATCCCCACCCTTTGTGCTTCCCCTCCTGATATCTGTGTGGGAAACTTTTTCTGCATTTCTTTAGAAATATCCACCGCTTCAAACAGTTCTTCCGCCCTTTTCACAAGGGCATTTTTATCCTTATTTACAAGCAGCCCTGCGGCCAAAATGTTATCCATAACAGACATGGTATCAATCAGGTATATCTGCTGAAAGACAAAGCCGCAGTGCTCACGGCGAAATACTGCAAGACCATCCTGATTTAAATCAGAGATTACCTGATCTCCAAAAGTAATCTTGCCCAGCGTTGGTGTATCCATCCCCGAAAGCGCATATAAAAGCGTGGATTTCCCGGCTCCGCTGGCACCCATGATCACAGTGAAATCACCCTGATAAAGTTCTAAGTCAACGTTTCGCAGGACGTGCTGCATGGCCCCACCATTCGAAAAGGACTTGCTTAAGTTTTCTGTTTTTAAAAGTATTTTTTTCATACCAAACCTCCTTTTGCACGTCCTATTCTACTTTTTTAATTCTTAAGTGTCTTTAGGCAGTCCTTAAATATTCCTTAAATCCTGCCGCTTAAGGAGAGCAGCACCGTTGCCCGAAGCCCACTGCCTTCATTGGTAAGAATCAGCTTCCCATTCATTTTTTCCATAAAATAATCTGAAATATAAAGTCCCAGTCCGGCGCCCTCCACATTCTTTGCGTTAATCCCTCTTTTGAATTTTTCTTTTAAAAGCGGCAATTCTTCCCTATTTACCCCTCCGCCATAGTCCTCAATACTGATGGACAAATAATCATTTACAAACGTTGCTTCAATGGAAATGGAAGTATTGGCATACTTATAGGAATTTGCAAAAATATTGTCAAACACCTGCTGCAGACGAAGTCTGTCTGCATAGAAAATGCAATCCGGAATAACCGGAATTTCTGCCCGGTGAAGATAGTCGGCATTTTCAAGCAGAGAAGGAAGCTCTTTACTTGACATATCGTCGGGCGATACCGGAAGCTGTCTCAGCTCCTCTAAGGTAGCTGTAAACAGATTGGTGATCAGTTCATTGATCTGATCAGCTTTGCGGATGATTTGCCCATAATTATCCCGGATCTTTTCATTAGCCGTAAGAGCTGCCCCTACTTCGGAAGCTGCTTTAATGCTTGCAACAGGTGTTTTGATATCATGGGAAATCTTTGCAACAAGTTCCTTTTTGCTTGCATTAGCCGCCGCCTCTGCCTCTCTTGCTTTTTTCAATTCAGACCGCATAATATCAAAGCTTTCCGTAAAAGCCCCAAAAAGATTCTGCCTGTCCATTTCGAGTGGAATGTCCAGATTGCCCCCTGCAATACGTTCCGCAAAGCCCTTCAGCTTATGAAAAGGACGTACAATGGTTCGGTTTAGGTAAAAATGATATGCAATACAGAAACAGCACTGCACAAGCATTGCCGCAAACAAAATCATGACAATTGTCTGCTTTTGCGACTCAAAAATTTGTGCAGTGTCATTAAAAATGATGATTTTTCCCACAACAGAGTTGTCTACCACAAGATCAAGGATTGTATCTCTGTGACCAACTGCCATATTAATACTTTCGCTCAGCCCTCTTTTCGTTCCAAAAAGAACGGTACCCTCCAAATCCAAAACGATATAATCAAGGTTTGTGTGATTTTGATGGTTCTCCATGTTATACCAGTCATTTTGTACTGACCAGACTGCCTCATTTACCAAAACGGTATCCTGCCAGTAATCTCCATCCAATGCTACAAAGTAGGCCAGTGCTGCTATCTCTATCACAAAAACAAGCAGGAAGCTGATAAGGAACATTGATTTTTTCATAGCTTCCCTCCGCTGAACTTATAGCCATCGCCCCAAACTGTTGAAATATATTGCGGCTTACCAGGATCTTTCTCAATTGCCTCCCGAATCTTGCGGATATGGACATTCAAAGTTCCGTCACCTGTAAATTTATCCTCCCAGACTTCTTCAAACAATTCCTGCTTTGAAATCACTCTGTTTTCATTTTTGATCAAATAAGACAAAAGCTTAAATTCCAATGCAGTCAGTTTTACAGGCGTTCCTTTAACAAATATCTGCTTTGCATTAAAATCAACCTTCAGTCGTTCGTCATAATATTCATCCGAACTGGCACTTTGACCATAACGCTTCAGAACCACTTTCACCTTTGCAAGAAGCACTCCCAGCGAATACGGTTTTTGGATATAATCGTCACCTCCGATATTTAGGGCAACGATCTTATCATCATCGCTTGTCCTTGCTGAGATAAACAAAATCGGAATATTGGTTTGGGCACGAAGCTCCCTGCAAAGCTCAAAGCCGCTGTTATCTCCAAGGTTGATATCAAGCAAAAGCAGCTCTGCCTGATTCTCTTCCAAAAAACTACGGCACTCTAAAGCGCTGTATGTAACCGCTGTTTTTACACCGAACAAGTTAAAATATTCTGCCGTGCTATCTGCAAGCATTTTTTCATCATCTATAATCAGACAATCATATTTCACGGTTTCATCCCTCTGATTTTCTTTGAATAAATAATACAAAATATAAAACTAATCAATACTGATCTTAAACACTACTGGCTTATCTGACCGGACTATGTTCGTAGTAATCTTTAGACCTTCCTCAGTCCTTTCCCACACCGGTTCTTCCTCAAATCCAAGCATTTCTACCTTATTGATGATTCCATGAAACTTCGGCAGATGGGAAGCGTCCTGTTCACCCAACGATCTTATCATAATCTTTCCGTCTTCCGGATAAGAAAGACATATCGCGTATAGGTAAGTTCCCTTTGTAGTAAAGCGGAAATCTTCTTTGGTAAACACCTTATCTACTCCGTCTGTAAACTGTCCTTCTGCCACCTTGGTGGGTCCTTCCTGTGCCACCCGCCAAATACTCGTGCCGTAAATCGCCTCCCCATTTGTCTCCAACCACTGTCCTATTTCCAGTAGCACCTTTTGATCCTCCTTAGAAATTGTGCCGTCAGCCTTAGGTCCTACATTGAGAAGCATACATCCGTTTTTGCTGACCACATCCACCAGATCACAGAGGATACTTTTCGCTTCCTTAAACTCGTTGTTTTCTGTATAACACCATGAATTTTTCGCAATGGCAGTGTCTGTCTGCCATGAAAAAGGCTGGATTTGGGCAAACTGTCCCCGTTCAATATCAACGGTAGCAGTCCCAAACATAAAAGCATCATGCTTATAAGTAATGTGCACTTCTTCGCCCCATTCTATAGCTTTGTTGTAGTAATATGCTGCAATTTTCTTCAAATATTTCTTGGCACTGCTGTGCTGAATCCACCAGTCAAAATACAATTCCCTGATCCGGTATCGGTCAATCAGCTCACAGGTCCTAATCATCCAATCCTCCAAAAAATCTTGCGTCGGAACAGGCTCACTGTCAAGATCATGAAAGCAGTTATCCTGCAAAGGCATAGCCGGCCAGTAAAAATCTCCTTCCTTCTCATCCGCTGTGATATCACTATCGAAATCTCTTCCGCCTCCCATAAAAAACCAGTGCTCTATCCGGTGGGTGGACGCACCATTTATCAGCCCTTGCTTTTTCATTTCCTCAGTTAATTCCCCGAGAACATCTCTCCTTGGTCCCATTTCGGCTGCATTCCAGTGGGAAATGTCGCTTTTGTACATCTGAAAGCCATCATGATGCTCCGCAACCGGAACAATATACCTTGCGCCTGCTTTTTTAAATAGATCTATCCATTCTGATGCGTTAAACTTTTCGGCTTTGAACATTGGAATAAAATCCTTATAGCCAAACTCTTTATGAGTTCCATACGTCTCAAGATGATGCTTATATTCCCTGCTTCCCTGCATATACATATTTCTGGAATACCACTCATTTCCAAATGCCGGAACACTGTAAATACCCCAATGGATAAAGATGCCAAATTTAGCCTCTTTAAACCATGCCGGAGTTTGGTGGGTAGAAAGAGAATCCCAGTTGTCCTTGTAAGGTCCCTTTTCGATCACTTCTTCTATCTGCTTTAAGTAAGCTTGTTTATCATACATTTTAATTTCTCTCCATTCAGCCTGTTATTTTTTCAATCCTTTGGATAAACCAGTCTTCCCTGTCGTCCTTCCTTGTACCATAGACCATCCAGACTTCATAGTCAATAGTTTCATCATCGTCTTCAAACCAAATTGTAACCTCTGCTTTCACATTCCCACTTTCCACCTTCTCCGCCGGATAACGGATTTCAACATATGATATCTGCTTTCCTTTTATATCTATATCTGCTTCCTGTTCTTGATCAATTTCTTCCCAAAAACATTCAGTATATTGTTCTGCATATCCTCCCAGCCATGCCCGAACCCCTGTATTTATTTGGAAATCCATTTCTGTATCCCGATATTCAATATCAGAAAAGCCCCATTTACCATCCTTAAACAAAATTTCTGCCCGTAGTCCATGCTCTGGCCCGAACCCGACGTTACTTATCTCAGATATTCTATCTACTATGGTATCTAAAAAGATTCTTCCATCCGGTGTATAAAAAAATCGAACCTGTGAGGCAATCTCATAATTGTAAGAATAATTCACACCCTCCGGCAGAATCTCATAGGGCAGTCCTGTTTCTTTCCCGTCAAATGAAAACCGAACTATTCCGTCCTTATTCACTGCCCCAAAATGCTCCTCCAATGCAGGTTTATATTGCGACATTAATAGATAGTATATCCGCCATCCCTGCTCTTTGGTTTTATCTACAATATATAAGTCTTCCACACTGAATCCGGTACCGTATTGGACAAAAGTAATCATTGCCAATTCCATTTCCCCGTCACCGTCAATATCCGTCTCTATCAGTTCGGGGGATACACTGTAGTCGGACATACACTCAATATCTCCATAAATATATTCATCCTCAGCAGTTTTAATCAGCAGTCCCCAACCCAGAATATAAAGAGAAAAATGCTCTGTCGAGTCAAGACAGCCCACGCCCCGGAATATATCATGGTGATAAACACGCATTTCATAATCCGGCTTTATCTCATTCTCCTCTGCCCTGCGGATGCGTTCCAGCAGATCCTCCCAGGGGACAAATTCTTCTCCCGCAATCTCCTTTTCAACATAACTTGAATAAGGTTTTTCTTCCTCTTTTGCCTGCATATCATAAACCTTATTCTCATGAGTGATTCCATCTATATAGCTAAAATGGAAAAGATTTGATGTCCCCTGTTCTACATAGGTCTGGTCCTTTTGAATAAAAACTTCTCCTTCCATCCATTCTACTGTATCCTGATCCTGAATGAAAAGCAATTCACCAAATACGGTTTCCTCTGTTTCTTCCTCCGCCATCCCGATTACCACAAAAGCTTCCTGTTCGTTATCTCCATCAAAATCTGCTTTATAAACATAAACAGCATAATCAGTATTTTTATAGTTTTTGTCATACTCTATGGCACTGGCAGCGCCGTGCTCAGTATAATATTCCTTAGCTATAGCGGCAAAATAATCAGTATGACAGTTATCAGACATTGTTTCATCATCTGGCTCCAATATCATTCCTTCAAGAACTATGGTTTCACTCTCCTGATCCTCAGATGTTGACATTACTGCTTCTTCTTTATTAATATTACAGAGTAAAAGAAAGGTCAAAAAGAGTATTACTACTGCACTTATCCAAATTGCAGCTATCTTTTTGCTATTATGTACATTTGAAGAATTTCGCTCCATAAAATAATCTCCTTTTGTATGATGACAGATTACCTGGGATTATTATCCACTATTTTTATTTTATTTTGTCTACATACTATTGATTTCATGATCAAACGATTGCAATATAATTATTCTAGCATACAAATGCATCATAGTTGCATCATAATTTCAAAAAAAATAATATGCTTCCTGAATCATTTTGTGCAAAAAAGAGCAGGTCTGGCCTGCTCTTAAGTCTATTTTTATTCGGTTTACTTAACAGGTATTTTCAGTCATCAGACTCGTCTTTTCCTCAAGATGTTGATGTCGAAGCTGTTATTGTACATCTTCCATCAAAACATGCTCCTTCATCAATAATCAGTGAACCTGCTGTAATATTACATTTTACTCCGGCAAATATTTGATCGGCTTTTTCATCTCTTCCGCGAGATACCGAATAGCGCCGCCATACACGTCAAGCTTCTCTGCCTCCCCTATCATTTCTTCATATGCTTCATGCAAAAGCTTCTTAATTTCACTTCCATCTCTTTCATCTGTCGCATTACGTGCCATCCTTACAGCTCTGTCTATCTTACTGCAGATAGCGTTCAGAGCCTCTTTCTGCCTTTCATCCAGATGTGCATTATCCAACTTCTGTATTTCCCCTTTCAGGTAAAACAGTAAAATACCCTCCTGCACCGCCAGGTCACTGTACATCTTCGCTGTCGTGCGTTTAATTTCGGAACCTTTTTTCACACCTTCAATAGTCCCGGTCACATCACCTGACAGGTTTCGGAAAAACTCTGCCGCCTCGCCAAGCTTCTCTTTAAAATTCGAAATACCGTCAAAGAGCTGTCTATGCTGCGGTGCACGCAGGATATCCATATCGGCGGCAAACAGAATTGTCTCCATGCGGAACATGGTGTCCTCCAGAAAATAATCCGTCACATCCTCCAGTGCCAGAGAATCCAACTCTTCCGCAATCTCCCGGACACCATCCGAAATATAGCCATAAGGCAGGCTTGGATCCGACAGTTTCCCAGCTGCGTCCATACCCACTTCCACAGCATCTTTAATCTTTTGCGTTGCATTTTTCCTCATATCCTGAAAAATTAGCACTGACAGTTCATTCAAGAAATCCACGATTTTGCCAGATCTGATCCGGGCATTCTGTGCCAGGCAGTCATATTTCTCACACAACGACTGAAATGCAGCACGGTGCTCTGGCATGGCTCTAGCAATCATTAGTCCCACCTGAAACGCCGTGACGCTTGCTTCAAAAGCGGCATCCTCCACAGCTTTTACAATCAGAAAACGGGCTGATATCTCATCTGTGCCCTGTGTTACCGAAGTAACACATTCCAAAACCTTTTTCAGTTCCTCCGCCATTTTCTCCGCCCTTTTGGACGCAAATTCCCAAGCCTGTGCATAAACTGCCGCCGCGTCTCCGGTAACACTTTTCTGTTTCCTGGTATCCGCTGCCGTCTCCTTTGCTTGTACAATCAGGCTGTTCAGTTCACGAATCATCTCATCTGTGGTTTTTGAATTCATCATTGCACTCTCCTCCTTTTTTGTTCCCGGGAAGCCTATGGCAGAATGATATTTCCTATATTCCGTCGGTGTCACGCCCAGATACGCTTTGAAGCTGCGGGTAAACCCTTCATGGGAATCGTAGCCGTGTTTCAACGCAATGGCAAGGACAGAATCCTCCGTTCCAGCAAGGTCTTCTGCAGCCAGGAAAAGCCTGCGCCTGATCACATATCCCATGACGGTTTCTCCCACGGTCTCTCGGAAGATACGCTGGTAATGATATTTGGAAAAATGAATGCCTTCCGCAAGCATTTCCACAGTGAGCTTTTCCTGAATCTTTTCCTCTATCATGGCGAGGGAACGGAATATTGGATTTTTATCCTTCATTTTCAGCCTCCTGGTTCCTGCTAATATAAAGTTTAATTAACTAATAATTTCAGCATACAGGAAGAAAAGTATTTTTTCTTGACGGAAAGTGCGGTATGCTGGCTAAAGCTATTCAGAACAGAGGTTCAACTCCAATTTTCTATCCAAATTATCAAGGAAAGTCCACTTCTTTCCTTCACTGAAATTGATCATATACGTACCTCCGTTATAATCAGATACCACCCACTGGTTTGTTTCGTTTAATCGCAGGGTTATATTATTGAAATCAAGCTCATCTGTATCATAAGAATTGCCTGATACATAATTAATATTGAGATCTCCATTGTCCCTGAGAAGATACTGAACACCAACAACAGGATGTTCCACATCCCCTTGAAGATCTTCCTGCACGGAAATGGGAAGCGGCGAAATGTCCTTCACTGCTTCGGCAGTCAATTCGCAAGCTCCCATTTCAAGTAATCTGTCATCAATAAGCCTGAACGGATAGTATTTCCATGTATGTCCTGTCCAGAATGAAAATGGTTCCCCGCCATCTTCGCGTATTCCATCATAAAAATGATCATAAGCATCCTGTTCCACCAGAATCTGTCCATACTTGTTAATGTATTTATAGGTATAAGAAAGACTCCCTTCAACACACACCGGCTGATTATTTTTTACCGTATAAACAGGCGTGTTCCATGAACGAATAAAAGCATGTCCACAATATTCAAAAAAGAAATATATTTTATTATCTTTCTTAATATATTGCGCTATCTTGACGTTATCTCCAATGGATTCAATAAGTTTTACCGCTTTATACTGATTGTTTACAAACCATAGGCTCTCTCCATCAAATAGATTTTTCTCTTCATCGTAGTCGTCCCCCATAACGACATATGCCTCCACGGCCCCATCATTGTCATAATCCGCCGCATAGGTCAGCGGACTGCAATTTTCCTTGAAGTCCCCGCATTCCATAATCGCCTTTACAAATTCATTTTCCGTAAGATCCGGTGCCCACTTTCCATAGGAAAATCCAGAATCGCTAACAGCATCTCCAGCAATCTTAAACAACCGCTCCCAGTCATTACCTTTTTCAAGAAAATCTTCTCCTGTCATCCGTTGATGCTCTTCCAGAAATACATTTGCAGAGATTGGAATTACGCTCCATTCTTCCCCTGCCCCATCTTGAGAAAGAGTATCTGTAATAAGCGGCTTTTCTTTAAAGAAGGAAATATCATTTCCGTTCGCTTCACAGGAAACCTCCAATCTTTCCTGCTTTTTCAGTTCCCAATCTGCATTAAATTGACACCTAGAAATGCTGTGATATTTACCCACCGCATAACTACCGTAATCACAGAGCAGGTTTCCGTTTTCTCCCAAAAAATAATATTCTGAATCATTTTTCTGATCAGTAAAAACTATTTCCGCCTTATTATTAATATAAGTAAAAATAAATCGGATTGGCGTATGATTCCCAATAGACTCTTGATTTAAACAGAGAAGCTCCGGTGTTCCATCATAATTCAAATCTCTCCGCATCCAACTCATATCATTTACATTAACAGGAGTCTGGGACTCATCAAAATTCTGAATATCTGACCAATCTCCCAATTCGATTTGATCGTATGTTTCGTTTAATCCAATTTCTCTTACCAATTCTTTAAATTCAGCAGTTTCTACAGTTTTCCAATTCAAGTCACTCTCTTCTGACATTTCCTCTGTGATACCAAATTCTTTTCTCCGATTATCAAGCAATTTTTCTATTTCTGCTTTCGTATAAAGTTTACCATGTTTTTGCTCATATAATTTTTTAAACTGTATAAAGTTTTCATCAACGGGATCTTCTCCTTCCTGATTAAAAAGGCTTCTGTATTCTTTATTGTCGATTTGAAAATAATTTCGTTCAAAAAAATATTCTTCGGTTCCATAAACCTGCTGACAGATTTCCGGTTCATGAATATCGGACCAGTAAAGGTGATTTTCAGCAATATCCCAGGTTTTTCCACTTCCATCAACAAATGTTTCATTTTTAATTATATCAACTGCACTATCATACCCTGTTTCCCAAATATAACCATATTGATTTAAAAGAACTAAATTTCGATCCCAGGCTTCCATTGCATGACGGAGATAAAGAGCTCCATCTTCACAAGTGATAATAAATATCAATTGAAAGCCACGGTAATTTTTTGAATCAAATTTTACTGCCAGTTCCCTGCTCCCATCTTTCCCGCAATCAAGATATGCATACTCTATGCAGGCAATCCGGTTATCTCCTTTAAAATCCTCATAATAGTCTGTGTTGATTTCCTTTAACAATTCCTTCATAGACAAAGCTCCACATTCTAAATGTGTCAACCTTCCAATCCCTTTTAGAGCTTCTATCGCTTCATCATCTATGTGCAGCATCCGCCTTCCTTTCAGGAATTCCTGATAAGCAGCCTCCGGAGTGGAATTCTCCGCCTTAACTTTTGAACCGCAGCAGATTCCTAACAAAAGCACACTAATTGTAAATAAAATTGTAATGCAGATTTTCTGACTCCTGTTCATATCATTTTCCTTTCGAAACTTTATCTGTATTTGAAACATTATTATCCTAACATATCAATGCATCATAATTGCATCATAATTGCATCAAAGTTGCATCATATACAACGGACTGCACGCTTCGCGAACAGCCCTTATGTTAACGATGAGAAACACGCTTTGCGAGTTTCTCACGTTCGCGGGCGGCACCAAATTGGAATGCAAGCATTCCAGCCTGGCTTATGCCTTCCGCGCAAGTCGCCCCCACCCGTAAAACGGGTGGCTCGGGAC
>CAMWJC010000077.1 GCA_947174495.1 uncultured Lachnospiraceae bacterium
ATAAAATGATGCAACTATGATGCAAAAACGATGCAATTATGATGCATTGAGAAGATACAATAACAGTGTAGAACAAGGTTATCATCCATAATCTTTTCTACGCTGTTTTGCGTTTTGACAACACGAACAATATTACGGGGTACAATTATGAAGATTTCAGCCTTAAAGAGATTTCTATTTACTGGGATATTAATTTTGGGCGGTTTAGCCGGAGGTCTGCTAAGCTGTGGAAGAAAAGAAATGTTAGAAGCAAAAAAGGCGGCATATCCACAGCAGACTTCTATTGATGGGAAACTTCAGTGGAAATCGGGTTTCAATTGGGATTATTTTCCTCAAAGTGATGATGTGAATGATGAAAAAATAGGATATTTTGTGCCGGAAGAAGATAGAAAGCAGCGGGTTAAAACGGTAAAGCAAGTCCAAGGGAATATAGACAACTGGTCAAATGATGAAAGAATCGAGGTTTACCATGACATGCTGTCGGAGGAAGATTTTTTTAAATTGATAGACAGCGATGCCGAGGAGTTGATGAAGAAGTATCCAGCAAGAGAAGTGGTTTGCATGATCAACGGCAATACAGAAATAGACCAGTTCGCTCAAATGGATGCATACAGGATGCATCGGCTTTATATCAGGGATAAGGACAGTGTGTATATTTTGTACGGAGAGATAGACAGTGAAGCTTGGCAGGATTTTTTGGAAGAATGGCTGTTTACGTCTGATCTGAAATGGGATGGGGCAATGGTATTGAAAGAAGATGGGACTATTTCGGATACCTATACAGGGAAAAAAGGGAAAGGTATGCGGAAAATGTTCAAATATGGGGAGGATGGCATGGAAATTTATAGAGATTTAATCCTTTTCCACAGGCAGGAAGACGGGTTTTACTTTAAAACAGGGGATGAGGAGAAACAGATTGAGGAGGAAGTGGTTTTGCGTCCCTCAGATATTCGTTTGGAATATGATGGCTGGGAAGAAGTAGTAGACTGTTTTAGAGATAGGTATCCAGATATGTACAGCCTGGAAGCTAATCTTTATGGTGAGCATACTTTGTGGGATTCTGAGAAAAAGGCATCCGATCCGGTATTTTATAAGATAGAAGAGCCGGAGGGTACTCGTGGATTTTTCCGCTGGAATGGCAGGACATTTGAAATGTCCTGCCGTGGAATAACGAACGGTTACTATAATGCGGTTGACTTAGTGGAAAGTAGTATAGGGTATGATTATCACGCTTGCTTTTTATGGGAGAGGAAGGAGGACGGCAGCATCGTATATGAAGACAATCTTGCAGGAAAGTATTCTTATATCAAAGATTTGGGAAATGAAAAGGTGATTCGGCTTCAGGCGGAAATATTTAAAAAGGTGGAAGGTGAGCTTATAGATACGATTACTTATGGAGTGGAGATATTCGATGAAAAGAAGGGAGAAGTATTGCAGGAAATGCAGATGGATTCGTCCTATGCCCATGAATCACCATTTGAATTTGAGGATTTTAACGCGGACGGATATCTGGATCTTACTGTGACATATTACTATGGGGCAAATGGAGGTACTGCCAGTCACTATATTTTCAGCCCTTCCAAAGAGGAATTTGTGGAGGTGGCTCCAGAGCTGGATTATTATGGAATGTATAGTGTGGATTATGAGACGAGAAGGCTGTATATGCACAATCATGGTACTGCAATTTACGGTACAGAAACCACTTATCAGTGGAAAAATGAGATGGATTTCGAAATGATAAAGCAGTTCGACCATGATTATGAGGATAACGAAAACAATGTGCGGGTAAAAATTGTCCGTTATGAAAATGGCAGGGAAGAACTCCTTTCTGATTATCTGTATTCGGTGAAGGAATTTGTCAAACGCGATGATATCTGGGGTACTTATTATGAGGACTTTATCTGGGAGAAGGAAGTAACGGACAAATCTACCGGGAAAAAGTACATGATCCGTTATGCGGAGGTTTTCCTGCCGGAGGAAGCGGAGAATAATAAGGGAATTTATTATGACGGGCGGATCTATGTCTATGATGAGGACACTTATCTGGTCAGTGTGACTCATTCGGAAATTGTTTCAGGGGCTGAGAGTATTGAATGGAAAGACAGCGTTGGGGACAAAGAACAGGCGCTGGTGATTCATTATGCTGATGGCGGTGAATCGGCATTTTATTTGTCGGGGCTGATTCAGCCGGATTATCAGCCTGCTGAGTGACTACCTTAATAAAGAAACGGGTATTATAAGTGGAGTTCTTGTTTTTGCCTTAACTTTTTAATATATTTCGGTTATAATAGTTTTAAAACAATGTGATTTATATACAGAGGTGATTATATGTGTGATGTAAAGAAATATGAAAAAATTTATGAAGAAATAGAACATCTGCAACCTGAAGATACATTACAACTTGTTATAGAGGCTGAAACAGAAGAACAAAGAAACTTTTATGAGATGATAGGTGATTTCCTCCTGCAAAAAAGGCAGCGCCAGGTAATAGAAAGGAAACTCTTTAAGTGAAAAAATATATATTAATAGCTGGAGTTAATGGGGCAGGTAAATCAACTTTGTATCAGACTTTACAGAGTTTGCAAGTTATGCCAAGAGTAAATACAGATGAAATATTGAGAGAATTTGTAGAGAATGCACGATAGAAATTTGGAACATGAATTTTTTTGTAAAATGATGCAACTATGATGCAAAAATGATACAACTATGATGCGTAGAGAGTTTAGAATAGCAGTGTAGAAAAGATTAATGGATATAATCTTTTCTGCACTGTTTTTGTATTTAGGAAATATAAAGGATATTCTGAGGTGCAATTATGGGGAATCAATCATTAAGGAAATACCTGATTTTGGGATTATTGATAGCCTTCAGCCTGATAGGTGTTTTATCGGGCTGTGAGAAAAAAGAGTATCAGCAGGCACAGAATGAGTATGACAGGCAGCAGTTATCTATTGGGGAAGAATTACAGTGGAAGTCGAGCTTTGGCTGGCGGTATTCTTCTCAGGGTGAAAGCACGGATAGTGATAAAATAGGATATTTTACTCAGGAGGAGAAAACAGTTGAGATATGGCATGACATACTGTCGGAAGAAGACTTTTTTGTACTGATAAATAGCCGTGCCAGAGAACTTACAGAGAAATATCCGGAAGAGGAAGTGGTTTACCGGATCAATGGCAGTACGGAAATAGACCAGTTTGTTCAATTGGATACAGACAAGGAGCATCAGCTGTATATCAGAAATAAGGACAGTGTTTATACTTTCTATGGCGAGATGGACAGTGAAGGATGGCAGAATTTTTTGGAAGAGTGGCTGTTTACATCTGGACTTAATTGGGATGGATTGACGGTTATGAAAGAGGGCGGGACTGTCTCGGACACCTATACAGGTTATAAAGGAGCTGGTATGCGGAGTATGATCCAATGCGGAGAGAGCTGTATGAGAATAGATAGGTATGTGGCTCTTTTCCGCAGGCAGGAAAAAGGGTTTTATATAAAAAGTATAGATGAATATGATGAGAGCAAGATGGATGAGGTGTTTCTTTTTCCTGTAGAAGATTATCCGAAATACAATAATGGAGAAAAAATACTTGCTTACTTCAGAGTCAAGTATTCAGATGTGTATAGCTTGAAAGCCTACCTTTGGGGAGAACGCACTTTGGGGAATTTTGAAGAGAGTATGCTTGATAATATTTTTTATGAAGTGGTGGATTCAAAGGGGGTTCATGGAATTTTCCCGTGGGACGGAGAGTTCTATGAAATGCTGGACTGTGGTAAATCAGATGGATATGATGCTGTCTTTTGGGCAAAAATTCAGATGGGTTATAATGACTATTCTTTTTTTTCATGGACACAGGATGAAGATGGAAGCGTGAGTCAATTTGACCTGCTTACCAATACTCATTTTTACAGGAAGGATTTAGGCGGCGGGGAAGTGATTCGGATTTTGGCAGAAAAAACGGAAGAGACATCCGAAGAAGCCGGAAATGATGACTATTACCGGGTAAGAATTTATGATGAAAAAGAGAATGAACTTTTGCAGGAGTTACAGGTGTATTCCATAGAAACGGAGAGATCACCGTTTCTATTTGAGGATTTTAATGCGGACGGATATCTGGATCTTACGGTGATAGTTTATTATGCAGCACATAATACCCCAGAACATCATTATATTTTCAGCCCGTCAAAAAGAAAATTTGTAGAATTGGATTCGGAACTTGATTATGGGGCACGTGTAGATCATGAGACGAGAAGGCTGTATTTCCATTTTCATTTTTTGGAATCTTACGGTCTTGAAGTTACATATCAATGGAAAAATGAGATGGATTATGAAGTGGTCAAGCGGTTCTTGCACGACGGAGTAAAAGACGGCGTACTGGTAAAGATTGCACGTTATGAGAATGGAGAGGAAGAAATCCTTTCTGATTATATTTATTCGTATGAGGAGTATGTAGAGCGTGATGACATTTGGGGCACTTATTATGAGGATTTTATCTGGGAGAAGGAAGTAACGGACAAATCTACCGGGAAAAAGTATATGATCCGTTACGCGGAGGGGTTCCTGTCAGAGGAAGCTGAGTTAAATAAGGAAATCTATTATGACGGGCGGGTTTATATCTATGATGAGGATACATATCTGGTCAGCATGACTCATTCGGGAAATTTTTCAGAGTCCGAGAGTATTGAATGGAAAGACAGCGCTGGGGACAAGGAACAGGCGCTGGTGATTCATTATGCTGATGGAGGTGAATCGACATTTTATTTATCAGAGCTCATTCAGCCGGATTATCAGCCTGCGGGGTAGGTTTATTGTAAAGAAGAAAATGTGATGACCGTAGTGGTAACTGTAAGAATGAAAAAGATGTTTACAATGTAAACAGACAGTGCTAGAATGAGTATGCGCATAATGTTTACATTGTAGACAGCAAAGTTGCAAGAAGGGATTTATTCATATATGAGAGAATTAAGCGAAGCGGAATGGCATGTATTGGAAAGCCTTTGGGCGGAATCTCCCCAAGTGGGAAGTCAGATCGTGGCAGATATGGAGAGAAGAAAAGGATGGAGCAGGAGTACGACCCTGACGATGTTACGGCGAATGACAGATAAGGGGCTGATCTCCTGTGATGACAGTGGAAAAATGAAAACCTACACCTCTCTGGTTCTCCGGGAAGAGGCGGTAAAAAAGGAGACAGAAAGCTTCCTCAACAGAGTTTATCAGGGGAGCGTCAGTATGCTGTTAAACAGCTTTGTGGAGAAACAGAAGCTGTCGGCCGGGGAGATAAAGGAACTGAGAGAAATTTTGGATCAGGCGGAGGAAAGAAATGAGCGTTGAGTGGATTGTGTCTTCCAGCGGACTTATTTTACTGGTATTGCTGGTAAGGCTTCTTTTTAAGAAAAAAATTCCCCCTTGTCTGAGATATGCCTTGTGGCTGGTAGTTGCGTTGCGGCTTTTGCTCCCAATATCCATTTCGGGAACAGCTGTCAGCATTTTGAACCTTCTGCCGCAGCAGGAAATGGTGTGGGAAGGAAAAGGCAATAAAACCGGACAGATTATTTATGAGCAGAACGGCGAACCGGGCAGTGTTAAGTCGGAATCTGTCAAAGCGCCGGAAATGTCGGAGAATCTCATTATTGAGAAGAAAGCGGAAATACAGAACACAGCGACAGGGAATATAGAGGCAGAATATGCAGAGGCAGAGAAGGCAGAAGCGGGGAATGCGGAAGCAGCAAAAGATTCCCCGGAGCTAGGGAAAAGATTGTTCACAAACGTGAAAGAAATATTCACGAATGGGAATATGATGGATGTGGGTATGGCGCTTCGGCTTTGCCATTTACTGGGAGCAGGAATATGCGGCTGTATCTTTCTAGCGGTAAATTTGGATTATGGACGGAAGCTCAGGCGTAGCAGAAAAAAGATTGAACTGGAAAACCAGCCGGTAATGTCTGTGATACCGGTATATGAGTCGCAAATGATCCGGACGCCCTGTCTGTTTGGATTGCTTGGTCCGGCAGTTTATGTGATGGAGGATACGGTCAGGGAGGAACAAACCTTCCGTTTTGTGCTTTGTCATGAAAATACGCATTACAGGCATCATGATCACTGGTGGGCGCTGGTGCGGATTCTTTGTCTTTGTATTCACTGGTTCAATCCCCTGGTGTGGCTGGCAGCAGGCTTATCCAGACAGGACGGAGAGATGGCGTGCGATGAAAAAGCGCTGCAAATGCTTGGTGATAAGGTTCGTGTTGATTATGGAAAAGCTTTACTGGAATTGAGTGCAGAGAAAGTTTCTTATATAAACGGGTGGCGTATATCCACCACCATGTCGGGAAGCGCGCGGCAGATGAAAGAACGGCTGTGGATGATCGTAAATGCACCCGGCAGAAAGGTTTGGAGGCAAGTTCTTGTGATGATTCTTGTGCTGTGTTTGTCTGTAATTACTTTTACAGGAAAAAGCAGGGCACAGGAGGGGGAAGATCTATATGCAGGGGGCGAAAATGGAGAAAGCGTGGACACTGTAAAAAATGTGGCTGCGGAAAATCAGGAATCTGCTTCAACAGCCGGTTTTACAGAAAACTCAGAATCAGAGAAAGCGTTTTCTAAAGATGACCTATCAGAAAGGGAAAAGCAAGAAGAAAAATATACAGAAGAAAATGAAACACAGGAAGTGGAATTTTACCGGGAGATCGTCCCGGTTACGATAGGTGAGAAGGAATATGAGCTTTGGTGCGATGGGCATTCGGCGGAGTACAGCTTTTATACGGTAGATACAATTAGTCTGGTGGATACCGAAAAGCCGGATCAATATGTGGACACGATCTCAACGAAGGAAATAAGCCGGGCTTACTGGAATACTCCGGAAGGACAGGAAACCATTGATGTGCAATCAAGAAGCAGAGATGGCGGTATATTGATTGTTGATCTGAATTTTGATGGTTGGAATGACTTATGCTTTGAGGAGCAGTGCACAAGCGTAAATATACCTTATAATTGTATGCTTTGGAATCCGGTAGCAAGTCGATACGAGTATAGTGGTGTGATATGCAATGTGGAGGTTGATGAGGAGCAGCAATGGATATCGGAGCATACCCGAGACAGTGCCAGCCAGTACTCCACAACTTATTACCGTTATGACGAATATGGTCAGCTCCATATGGTAAGATATGCGGAGGAGGATTTATCGTCCGACGCCGTGTTTGAGCAACTGGATTTGACTTATGTGGAAGATGAGGAAAGTATTTACGTACTTCCGGCAATTGTGGATGAAAGAGAATTGCACTATACCATGATTGCCATGGCGAAACAGTCTCTTACGGAGCTTTATAGGTGGACGGGGGAAAAGGTGGATACAGCCTGCTTTCAAGTAACAAATATGGGCAGTGTTTACTTTGGTTTGACTCCGGAGGACATTAAGCACTCCAGAACTTTTTTTGACAGGAGTTTTGGGGCAGATACGGCATATAATCTGAGTGAATATGATAAAAGCATTTCTTCCATGTATATAACTTCGGGAAGGAGTGTCTGGTATTCACCGGTACTTTGGCGGATTTTCCCGGAGCGGGCCGATGAGATGACAGAGGAAGAAGTCATTACATGGTATTTAGAGAGAGTTCCTTTGGTAAAGGACTGTAAAGTGAAAAGCATTGAAAAGCGTTTTGAGGATATGTGGACAATCCAGACAGAAAGTGGTGTCTGGTTTGATGTAGTCTATGATGTGAAGCTGGGAGAAATCAGCATGGTGACCGGACCATATCCAGAATATCCGGTGCATTAGTGCTGTGGAGGAGATGTGGTCAAAAGGAGGCTATTAATGAGAAAAAAGATATTGATAGGAGTTTTAGGCATGATGGCGATATTACTGTCTGCCTGCAGCATGGAACATACAGAAAACAGGGAGGAAATTATAGTGGTGGAAGAGATAGCGCCAACAATTGCGCCTGTCGATACGGATGAAAATGAAATGACAGTAGCTCCACCCACTGGTGATGAAAAGGAAGAAAGCATCAAGCCTGAAGAGGAGTCTGAGCTTGCCGATGCAGAGCCGGAAAAGCAATCATCGGTTTCTGATGAAGCTCCGGATTCGTATCGTAAAATTTACAGGCAGTTGGTCACGGAAACGGAAGGTGATGCACTTGCCTTTTCCCTGATTTACTTAGATAAGGATGATATTCCGGAGCTGGTGGTCTGCGACAGGGGATACGAAGCATATTCCATTTATACAGTAAAGGATGGCAGGGCTTTTTGCATGATGGATGCCATGACTACGGTGGAAATGGCTTATTTTGAGCGCAGCGGTATTGTATCTACGTTTGCAAGATGGAATGGCGGTGGTGATGAGGGCGGATATGGTTGGTATTACTATCAGGTAAGTGGGGATAAAGAGCTTATGAACGGAGATTTGCCAACTTTAAGCTTTACTTATGATGCAGTCTATGATGAAGAGGGGAACTGGACAGGAGAGGGTGTTACAAAATACTATTATATGGATCAGGAGATTGATGAGGCCGTATATCAGCAAACGATGAATGAACTGGGAATCGTAGAGGGGAAGGAAAAGGTTTTGGCGAATAATGCCCTTGGGAAAGCGGAGATGTTGCATCATTTAGGGCAATAGAAAGAGGTGCAGTTTTGAAAAGATTCAAGAGAATAATGCTCTTTGGTATGATAGCTGCCTTATCATGTATAGTGATTGCCTGTAAGACATCGGAGCAGGAGATTATATGGCCGGAGCAGGAAGAGATACAGTCAAAGCAGGAGTCAGGACAGTTGGGGCAGGAATTGGCACAGCCAGAAGCAGAAGGGCATATGGCGGACGCACTGGATGGGCAGATTTTGGAGCAGTCCTTTGAGATAGAGCTGGATGGGTTTGGAAAGGTTGTTTTTGCTCCTTTTGAGCCTGTGAGTTATCCGTCGGAAAATCCGGATTACGGTACGACTATGTTTGGAGATGTGCGTTTTATGTTGCTTTCAGCTTCGGACGGAGAGAAGGTTTATGAGTTTCCGGGGGAGACGGAGGATAATATTCTTGAGGGCTTTAACCAGTTTATACAGGTGTTGTCGGTGGCATTTCGGGATTATAATGATGATGGAAGAATGGATATTCTTCTTTTGCTGGAATATGAGGATGCCAGCGGGCAAACCTTTCGAAAGGCCAGAGCCTACACACAGGACGAGGGAGAAACAGAGTTTCGGATAGATAGAAGCTTGTCAGAATATCTGGGAGATTATACAGAAAGTATGGACAGGATTTTGGAGGGGATAAGTGGTTATTGGAAGAAAGTTGTAGATCCCTTTGGGGAGACTTCTGTATGGGATATGGAGCGCTTTGCTAAAAGGGTAAGAAAGCAGATCCTGGAAGGCGATTATGAAAGTCTTGCAAAAGAGTGTACCTATCCAATCTGGATTGACGGGGAATCTTTTGAAGATGAGGAAGCATTGCTTGCGTCGGGGCTGCTCCAAAATCTTCCCCAATCGTTTGTTGATGTCATCAGAGAGGAAACTTGTGAGGATATATTCCATAATTGGCGGGGATATATGCTTGGAAATGGAGAAGTGTGGTTTGAAGAATTACTGAATATGGATTTGGATCATATGGATTTTTCTTCAAAAGGAATAAAAATTATTGGATTCAATTTTATCCTTACCTCGTACGATTCAATGTTAGTTCCGGAGGAGACTTCCGAATCCCTGACAGAGGAAGAGAAGCTTCTCAATGAAAGAATGGAATATTACAGAAAGAGCGCATATTATCCGGAAATAATAGACTATTGGGAGAATGTGCGCGAGGTGAGGGATGTTTCCAACCGTATCATACCGCTTTACGAATCAGATATCCGGTATTTGTCTAAGGAAGATCTGGCTTTTGATCCTCCGGTAGTTATCCATCTGGCCAAAAATGAGATCTATGCCCGTCACGGATATATTTTCAAGGATCAGGATCTGTATAATTATTTCATGGGCTGTATTTGGTATACGCCTACAACTGATCCGAAGGATTTCAGTGATGAGGTTTTTAATGAATTTGAAAAGGAGAATCTGAAGCTGCTTGACGAATTGGATACACTGTAAAGGAGAATGGGAAAAGATGAAGAACAAATTATTCATGCTGTTAATGATTGCATTTGTGATATTGACGACAGCAGGCTGTGGGAATAGTGGAGAGGAAGAGGATCTGATACATCCCATAGTAATTGAAACGATAGGGGAATCAGAGCAGGAGAACGATAACAAACATATTGACAATGCTGGAGAGGATATAGGAGAAATGATTGATACTTCTGGAGAGGAGGCAGCAAAAGAAGAATCAATCGTGGAAATGGCAGAAGAAGCAAAGACGGCTGAACCGCAAAAGGCGGAGGAGGGTGACAATGCCGCATCGCAAGCAGATCCAGAAAAAGCGATATATTATGCTGCGTTGGAGAAGCTTTATAAAACTTATACTCTTCCTGACGGAACGGAGCTGGGCTATAATGAGATTTCGGATCTTTCTGAGAACCAATTTGCCATATATGATATTGATCAGGATGGAAGAGAGGAATTGATTGTTATCTGGACGACCACATACATGACAGGCATGGCGGGAATTATTTATGATTACGACTATTCATCCAATGGCGTTACGACGGAACTTATTGAGTTCCCAGTGCAGACCTTTTATGATAATGGAGTGGTTGAAGTACTTTTGTCCCATAATCATGGATTAGCCGGTAACATTGACGATTTCTGGCCTTATACATTTTATCAATATGATAAGGGAACTGACACTTATCTTTGTGCTGCGCAAGTGGATGCATGGAACAGGGCATATTATGCATTGGATTATGATGGCATGCTATTTCCGGAAGAACTTGATGCTGATGGCGATGGAATTTTGTACAGAGTAACAGCCGGGGGCCACGATAAGCTGATGGATCTGGAGGAGTATAATAAGTGGCGGGATTCCGTGATTGGCGGGGCAAAGAAGGTGGAGATTCCGTTTGTGAAAATGACGGAGGAGAGCATCAGTGGAAAAGGAAGTGCAGGCGGGAAATAAAGCGTTTGAAGAGAGGCGGTATTGGGTATGAATGTTTATCTGAAAAAGAATATAATACCTCTTGGTATAGAAATTGTTTTTATCATATCGTGTTTCATTGTTTCGCGAGATTACTATATTTATACAAAC
>CAMWJC010000078.1 GCA_947174495.1 uncultured Lachnospiraceae bacterium
GAACGGCCTCAGTTCGTAGTTCCGGCGAGGACAGAAGCTGGTAAATCCGTTCGTCCACATTGTTGGCGGCAAAGGACGGAGGCGTCAAACGGCTGGGTGACTGTGGGTCAAAGCGGTGGGCGCCAAATGTAAAGAAACCTCCGCCCAGTACGACGCTGCCGTTTAGGGATAAAGCGTCTTCGGGTTGAATTGATGGGGTGGATTCCGCTGTGCTGACACTGATTACCAAGTCGGCGTCGTTGTCCCGCAGATACCCCGGCAAAAGCATAGCCTTTTGCTGAGAGTGGGAGCCGCTGGTTTCCGGCACACGTTTATCCGCAGGCGGCATAATATCCTCAATGCAGCGAATGGTAAGGTCCATCTGCTTAAGGCTGGCGCTGATGCGCAGCTCCGACATGCGGTAGCAGGGAGCGGGTGGGGTATTACGGCTCTTGATTTCAATATTGGGAAGGAAGCCTGATTCATCCAGACCCTTCAAAAATCCTTCAACCTCGCGGCGTTTGTTGACGACAATCGCGATCCGCGGGCGTATTCTTGTGATTTCCATGATATTCACTCCTTATCTTTTTTAGAATTAGTAGCGGGTTTTCTCGTCAGCTGTTATCTCTAGCAATTGCATCGCGTGCATTTCTGTGTGGTACACCATGCAAAAGACTATTCTCTATCTGATAGTTTATTATAATGTAGGACGATAAATTTGTCTGTAAATAAAGCTAAGACTTTTTATGATTAAAGATAAATAATATTCTGTTTTGTATATCCCTCTTTCTGCCCTTACTCTGTAAATAAACAGAAGAAGGAGTGTCGCTCCATAACTAGAAATTAATTATTTTGCGACACTCCCTTCTTTGCTATTCTTCCGTAGGATATTCATATTCCCCAAAAAAGATGATACTGGTAATGTCAAGATATACCCACGTTGTAAGCGCCATGCAGGCTGTAAGTAAGGGTTTACTCCATCTGATAAGTTTGGCTTTCATAATGATTCTCTCCTTTCATCTTTAATAGTTTGGCAGCAACAAGCTGCACAGTGTGTAATATAATCACCCAGAATCCCGCTGTGATGTAGGGATTTTCAGGGGTTATATACGTAAGTGTGAGATAAAAGAAAATAATTACAAATGCCTGTCCGCGCACCCGTTTAACCATTTTTTCGGAAGGTGTGCGGCGAAATTTGGAAGTTACCGGTCCGATATAGTAATTACCTAAGATACAGGCAAACAAAAGGATCATTTGCAACAGCTTATTGACCGGAATAGCGGGCAATACTGCCAGAGCCAGAAACATATAAGTAAATGAAACCAGAAAACAGGAAAGATATGTGCGGCAGTGCAGACCTCCGGTGGAGGAGCGAAGCAGCATCATAATAGCAACTGCAAAGATATAAATACCGAGGATATTATGGAAAAAGATTCCCATGATGAACAGCTTGCTGAATTCGGAGGCAAGCGTTTTCCATAAATAGTAGAGCTGGGCAACTTGAAAATCACTGAGTTCATATTGTGTTTTCAATAATTCACGCATATCCGTTCCTCCTTTGATTTGAACTGTGTTCATTGTAATATGAATTTTTGTTCCGGAGAGGGATTTTTACTGAATAGCGATTTTGTCATACTGAACGGAAGAAAAATGTCAGAAAAAGTCAATTTTGAGATTTTCAGTAAGAAAATAGCACCATTTGGTAAAAATTGGCATGACATAATCCGGGCTATGATAAAATCGAACAAGAAGTGTACAGGCGGTTAACAATGTATGACCGCCGCAGAAACCGACATAGGTCAGGATGGAGGGGAAGAATATGGCATATGAGATACCATACGATGAAATTGGGCTGAGAATCCGCAACCTGCGTGAAGCGAACAGTTATACCAGAGATGCGTTTGCTGAAAGGGTTCATATTTCCGCAAAGTTTTTGTACGAAATCGAACTTGGAAAGAAAGGTTTCTCGGTGGAAATTCTGTATAAAATATCGAATGCCTTGGGAGTCAGTACTGATTATCTGGTAGCAGGAAAGGACAGCAGCAAGTTATCCGGTAAAACAGCGGAGGTTTTGGAATGCTTCAGCCCGGACCAGCTTACGCATGTGCAGGATATTTTAAAATCTGTACAGGAGCTTTGCACCGATGCAGGAAATAAGGTGCAGGAGAGATTTGGATTTATTGATGATGAGGCAATTTAGTAAGCTGAACTGTTACGATAATTTAGTGATTATAAAGAGGCTGTCGCACTAAGGAATGAATCCGAGGTGAGGCAGCCTCTTTCTTGACTTTTGTGGAGGAACCTTAGCTGATCATTCCGCCCAGCATTCCGCTTCCAGTGCATAAGATCAGTACAGTGAAGAAGTTTCCGCCAAGATCGGATACTCCGTGGTTGATGATCAGGGAAACCAGGATCAAAATTAAAAAGTACAGGCCGCCCATGAGAAGTCCCCATAGGAATTTCCGGTTTCCTTCATGCTTTCCCGCCCAGAATCCGGCAAGAAAGGTTACGATTATGTAAATAGCAATGATGCAGATGGAGACGATCTTTTCGGACAGTCCAAAGCGGTACAGCATCAGAGCAAGGAGGAGTAGAAAACCGGTGGTGAGAAGGTAGGAAACGAGCAAACATTTTAATATAAAGGTAAGACGTGAGCTTAAGTTGATCTTATTTGGCATGATGGCCTCCAATTCTTTGAGAAATATTTTACGATTTCTTTCTATATTAATCATATGTCTGAACTTGACAGAGAATGCCCGATATTGTAATATTTCCATAAACTGTCCAGATGGAGTCCATCTGGAGCCCACATGTAGGATCATATGGGTGGAAAATTTATAATTGAGGAGTGATTTTAATTTGGATACCGATGGTGTCATGCAATTGTTTGCGTTATTGATTCTGGTCATGTTATCTGCCTTTTTTTCATCCGCAGAAACCTCGCTTACGACGGTTAACCGGGTGAGGCTTAAGGCCCTTGCCGATGAGGGGAATAAGAGAGCGGAAAGGGCGCTTGAGGTACTTGAACGTTACGGAAAGATGCTCAGTGCAATATTAATAGGAAATAATATTGTTAATTTGTATGCATCAGCTCTTGCCACTACACTTGCAATCAGGATAAGTATGCCGGTGGGAATCGCAACCGGAATTTTGACGGTGGTAATTCTGATCTTTGGTGAGATTGTCCCCAAAAATGTGGCTATGAGTTATTCCGAGAAGCTGGCTCTTGGGTATGCAGCGTTTATTTCAGTACTCATAAAAGTACTTACGCCGGTTATTTTTGTTATTGACAAGCTGGCAAACGGAATTATGGGATTGCTACATATTGATGCGAACCGCAGAACGACTATGACGGAGACGGAGCTTCGTACCTATGTGGAAGTGAGCCATGAGGATGGAGTTATTGAGTCAGAAGAGCGGGAGATGATCTACAATGTGTTTGATTTTGGCGATGCCGTGGCAAAAGATGTTATGATCCCCCGAATTGATATGGCTGCAATCAATGAAGATGCTACCTATGAAGAGGTTCTTGCATTGTTTAAGGAATGTATGTATACCAGAATTCCAGTTTATAAAGGAGATAAGGATCAGGTGGTCGGCCTGATTAATATTAAAGATTTTATTCTGGTTGAAAATAGAGAGAGCTTTCAAATTACGGATATCATTCGTGAGGCTTATTATACTTATGAATTTAAAAAGACAGCAGATCTGCTTATGGAGATGCGTGAGAAATGTGTCAATGTATCCTTTGTTTTAAATGAGTACGGTGCAACGGTAGGTATGATCACCTTGGAGGATCTGCTTGAGGAGATTGTGGGAGAGATTCGCGACGAATACGATGCAGATGAGGAAGAACTGATTCAAGAGGTTGAAGACAGGACTTACCTGGTAGAAGGAAGTATGAAGCTGAATGACATCAATGACGAGCTGGGAACGGAGTTTGAGTCCGAGGATTATGACTCCATTGGAGGCCTCATCATTGAAAATCTTGACCGGTTGCCGGAAGAAGGAGAGATGATTTCCATACAGCAGGGAATCGTCCTGCAGGTGAAAGAGGTCAATCAAAACCGAATTGTGAAGGTATTGGTGATCCTGCCGGAAGAACAGGATATGGAAGAAGAGCAGGAGGACAAGGACAAGACAGAAGGCAGCCGGGAGCAGAGCAGAGAATCTATGCAAAGCGAAGAGAGGGATTAATTTAGGAAAAGAGCAAATTTTTTCACAAAATGCTTTTCCAAAATACACATCTATGCTATACTATATGAAAATTATGTGATTTTGCTCATCGGATTATAGATGAGGAAGGAAATAAAGGAGATTATATTATGAAACGTATCAAAACACTGGCAACAAGAGATTTGAAAGAATCCATGAAAAAGGGCGGATGCGGCGAATGCCAGACATCCTGTCAGTCAGCCTGCAAGACTTCCTGCACCGTAGGAAATCAGAGTTGTGAAAAGGCAAAATAAGCACCAAAACAGGATAGTGAAAGTAAGCAGCGGTTCGCGCCGCTGCTTATTGTTGTTAATTTGAGAGGATTAGAAACGTGATACATCAGTATAAAAATAACGGCTATAACATTGTTTTGGATGTAAACAGCGGTTCCGTTCATGTTGTAGATGATGTGGTGTACGATGCGATTCCGTTGGTGGAGGAAGCATTGGAAGCCGGGAGAACAAAAGAAGAGATACCGGAGCTGCTTTTTTCAGATCTGAAGGAGCGCTATGCCGGAGAAGATATTGGGGAAGCATTTGCGGATATTTGGGAACTTAAGGAAGCAGGAATGCTTTATGCCCCCGATATTTACGAAAATTATATTATTGATTTTAAGAAGCGTGAAACTGTAGTGAAGGCGCTCTGCCTGCATATTGCACATGATTGTAATCTTGCCTGTAAATATTGTTTTGCAGAGGAAGGTGAGTACCATGGAAGACGGGCCCTCATGAGTTTTGAAGTTGGGAAAAAGGCGCTGGACTTTTTGGTAAAGAATTCCGGAAACCGTGTAAACTTAGAGGTCGATTTTTTTGGCGGAGAGCCGCTTATGAACTGGCAGGTGGTAAAGGATCTGGTGGCCTATGGTAGAAGCCTGGAGGAGCCCTATCACAAGAAATTCCGTTTTACACTTACCACCAATGGTATTTTACTAAATGATGAGGTTCTGGAATTTGTCAATAAAGAAATGGCTAATGTGGTTCTCAGCATTGACGGACGAAAAGAAGTCCACGATAAGATGCGTCCGTTCCGGGGCGGTCAGGGCAGCTATGACAGTATCGTGCCGAAATTTCAGAAGGTGGCGGACAGCCGCGGGCAGATGAATTATTATGTGCGTGGAACCTTCACCCGGAACAATCTGGATTTTTCGAAGGATGTGGCTCATTTGGCGGATTTGGGGTTTGAACAGATATCGGTGGAACCGGTGGTGGCAGCGCCGGAAGATGACTATGCATTGCGAACGGAGGATATTCCCATACTACTTGAAGAGTATGACAAGCTTGCCGTAGAATTATTAAATAGAAAAAAACAGGGAAAAGGTGTTAATTTCTTTCATTTTATGATAGACTTGGAAGGTGGACCGTGTGTTGCCAAGAGACTTTCCGGATGTGGTTCGGGAACAGAGTATCTGGCAGTTACGCCCTGGGGGGATTTGTATCCCTGTCATCAGTTCGTAGGCAAAGAAGAATTCTTGATGGGAAATGTGGATGAGGGCATTACAAGAACCGATATCAGAGACGAGTTTAAGACTTGTAATGTTTATGCAAAGGAGAAGTGCAGAAACTGTTTTGCAAAGTTTTATTGCAGCGGCGGTTGTGCGGCTAATTCCTATAATTTCCACGGACACATTAACGATGCTTATGATCTTGGTTGTGAATTGCAGAAAAAGCGTATCGAATGTGCGATCATGATAAAGGCGGCGCTTGCCGATTTGGAAGGAGAAGAGAAAAATGAAGAAGAATAAAGCAATTATTACACTGCTTGTGCTGGTACTGCTTCTTGCCGGTTTTGGTTATACGGCGGCAGTGGGAATTGGCGCCAACGGAGCCGGTTCGGCATCAAGCATTAACCTGGGGCTTGATCTGGAAGGCGGTGTAAGTATCACTTACCAGGCAGTTGGAGATGAGACTCCCAGTGCAGAGGACATGGCAGATACCATCTACAAGCTGCAAAAGCGAGTGGAAGCCTACAGCTCTGAGGCGGTTGTTTACAAAGAGGGAGATGACCGGGTAAATATTGAAATTCCAGGTGTATCGGATGCGAACGCAATCCTGGAAGAACTCGGCAAGCCCGGTTCCTTGTATTTTATCCGTGAGACCGCATCAGACGGAAGCCTGAATTATAATCGGAGTACTTATGATATGTATAAATCCATTGAAGCATTAGAAGAGGATGGATCAATCATACTAGTAGGTACGGATGTGAAGAATGCTCAGCATCGTTCTATAACCGATGATATGCAAAACAAGCAATTTGCGGTATCACTTTCCATGACGGAGGAGGGAACCACCAAGTTTGCAGATGCTACCAGGGAGGCTTACCAGAAGGGCGAGAGTATTGCAATTTATTATGACGGCGCAATTATCAGCGCTCCCGGCGTGAATGCTGTGATTACAAACGGACAGGCAGAGATCACAGGACGTTTTTCAGCAGCAGAGGCAGAGCAGTTAGCCTCCACCATTCGTATCGGTGGATTGAAGATTCAGTTGGAAGAGCTGCATTCCAAGATTGTAGGCGCACAGCTCGGCGAAGAGGCGATTTCTACCAGTATCAAAGCAGCATTAGTGGGATTTGTGATCATTGTTATCTTTATGATTGCTGTTTACTATATATCCGGTGTTGCAGCCAGTCTTGCATTGGCTTTGTATGTGGAGCTTATAGTTATTTTGCTTGATGCGTTTGAAATCACATTAACGCTTCCCGGTATTGCAGGTATTATCCTTTCTATTGGTATGGCGGTAGACGCCAACGTAATCATTTTCGCGCGTATCCGTGAAGAAATTGCCAAAGGAAAAACGGTGAAATCCGCTATTGATACCGGATTTAAAAAGGCGACTTCGGCCATTGTGGATGGTAATGTGACGACGCTGATCGCAGCACTGGTTCTGGGCGTTATGGGGTCCGGTACCATTAAAGGATTTGCGGCAACGCTGGCTTTAGGTATTGTTCTCTCCATGTTTACGGCAATGATCGTGACCAGATTGATTTTGAATGCATTTTATGCAATAGGACTTAAGGATGTGAAGCTCTATGGTGCGACCAAGGAGAGAAAGGCAGTAGATTTTACCTCCAAAAGAAAAATCTTCTTTGGCGTTTCCATTGCAGCGATTTTGGCAGGATTTGTATTTATGGGAATCGGTAAGGTACAGACCGGAAATACATTGAACTACAGTCTTGAATTTGTGGGAGGTACTTCCACAAATGTAACCTTTAATGAAGATATGACCCTTGCTGATATTGACTCACAGGTAGTTCCGCTGATTGAAAATATTACCGGGGATGGAAATGTACAGACCCAGAAGATTGAGGGAACTAATGAGGTAATATTCAAGACCCGTTCCCTGCAAGTGGAAGAAAGAGAGACATTTAAGAATACCATGGTGGAGCAGTTCGGTGTGGATGCGGAGAAGATTACCACAGAGACTATAAGCTCAACTATCAGCAGTGAAATGAAGTCCGATGCTATCTGGGCGGTAGTGATCGCTACGCTCTGTATGTTGGTTTATATCTGGCTGCGGTTTAAAGATATTCGTTTCGGCGCAAGTTCCGTGATTGCGCTTGTGCATGACGTATTAGTGGTACTTGCTTTTTATGCGATTGTGAGAGTGTCAGTGGGAACCACATTCATTGCCTGTATGCTGACGATTGTTGGTTATTCAATCAATGCAACCATTGTAATTTTTGACCGTATCAGAGAAAACCTGGGTACTTTAGGCAGGAAGGAATCTCTGGATGGCATGGTGAACGAAAGTATTACCCAGACCCTTTCCAGAAGTATTTTTACTTCATTGACCACATTTATCATGGTTGCGGCCCTTTATGTGTTCGGTGTTTCTTCCGTAAAAGAGTTCGCACTGCCTCTGATGGCAGGTATCCTTTGCGGTACGTATTCTTCTGTATGCATTACGGGAGCTTTGTGGCTGGTTCTGCGTAAAGTATTTCCGCAGAAGGCAGCTTAAAGAGAAAGTCATAGTTTAGGAAAGTAAAAATGAAAGCGTTCCGAATCCGATAAGTCCGCTTAAAGGGCGAGGCTGTCGGGCGTTCGGAACGCTTTTTAAATGATAGAACACTGTCTGTAGGCGTGAAATCCGGCATGGCAGAAGCTTTGGGGAGAGGAAGAGAAGATATGGCGAAATGGGTAGTTATGGCCAAAAGAGCGGATTTTGATGAGATGGCAAAAAGACATCAGATTACGCCGATGCTTGCGAGACTCATCAGAAACCGGGATCTGATTTCAGAGGAAGAGATTGATAAATATTTGAATGGGACCTTAGATGATCTCTATGATCCTCTTTTGATGAAGGATATGGAAAAGGCAGCCATAATCATCAGGACAAAGATTCAGCAGAAAAAGTCCATACGGATCATTGGGGATTATGATGTAGACGGAATCTGCGCTTCTTTTATCTTACGCAAAGGAATCGGTCTGCTGGGAGGAAATGCGGATGTGGCGATTCCACACAGGATCAAAGACGGTTATGGACTGAATGAGCGGTTGGTCGAGGATGCCTACAAAGATGAAATTGACACCATTCTTACTTGTGATAACGGTATTGCGGCATTTGATCAGATCAAAGCGGCAAAAGAATATGGCATGACAGTGGTGGTTACGGATCATCACGAAATTCCTTTTGAACAAAAGGAAGGAGAGCGCCACTATATTCTGCCGCCAGCGGATGCAGTGGTGGACCCTAAACAGCCGGAGTGCGGATATCCTTTTAAACAGATCTGCGGAGCGGTGGTGGCGGCGAAGCTGGTACAGGCGCTTTTCGATGAGATGGAAAGGTGCGGAGATAAAGAATTAAAAACAGATGAAATAAGGAAATCACAAGGATTTCAGAAATTTCAAGAATTTCAGGAAGAGATGCTTTGCTTTGAGGCTCTGGCTACCGTTTGTGATGTGATGGAACTTCAGGACGAGAACCGTATTCTGGTAAAGGAAGGACTTCGGCTGATGGAGCATACCTCCAATCAGGGGCTGAAAGCTCTTTTGATGGTAAACAATATCCAGGAAAAGACACTGACGACCCATCATGCCGGATTTATTCTGGGGCCATGTATGAATGCAACCGGACGGCTTGACACGGCAAGACGTGCGTTGGAATTGTTTGAATGTAAGGATTTTCGGGAAGCGGTGGTCATTGCAGGCGAACTGAAAAGCTTAAATGACAACAGGAAACTTATGACGGAACAGGGAGTTCGTGAAGCGATTGCGCAGGTGGAAGAGAAAGGAATGGATCAGGATAAGGTGCTGATTTTGTATCTTCCTGACTGCCATGAGAGCCTGGCAGGAATCATTGCGGGGAGAATCAGGGAGAAATATGGAAAGCCTGTCTTTGTCCTGACACGGGCAGAAGAGGGGGTAAAGGGCAGCGGGCGGTCCATTGACGAGTATTCTATGTACGAGGAAATGTCAGCTTGTAAGGATCTGTTCACCAGATATGGAGGTCATAAGAAGGCTGCAGGCCTTTCGCTTCCGGATGAAGAGTTCGTGGAAATTTTCCGCAGGAGGCTAAATGAGAGTTGTAAACTGACCCAGGAGGATCTTGAAGAAAAGCTGAAAATAGACATGGAGCTGCCTCTTGTACGGGCAGATAAAAGCTTTATCAGAGAATTGACTTTGCTGGAGCCTTTTGGAACAGGGAATCAAAAGCCGGTCTTTGCCAGAAAAAATATTAGTCTGCTTTCCGGAAGGAAGATTGGCAAAAATAAGAATGTAGGAAAATATCAAATCAGCGAGGCCGGAGTCCGGTATGAGATGATCTATTTCGGCGATCTGGAACGATTTGACGCTTTCCTGACAGAGCGGTTTGGAGAGAGGAAAATACAGCAGCTGTATAGCAAGGGGGTATGGGAAGGAGATATGACGATCAGTATGGCCTATTACCCGGGGATAAACAGCTATGCGGGGAGGGAAAGCGTACAGATTGTGATGCAGGGGTATTGCTGACTCCATGGATTCTTTTTTCGGAGGAAGACAAAAGAAAAATGTCAGAAAGAGCAGCAGAGAGTAGTGAAAATTAAAAAATATTGGATTGTAAAAAGTTGCATCTATGCAGCCACATATAAAGTATTCGTGACAGATCATGTTCCTAAGTATATAATGATTATATAAGGGAGGGTTTAATTAATGTACAGTTTTCAAAATAGAAAGAGTGTAAATCTTATTTGAAAATTCAATAGGATTCACACTCTTTAATCACATTATAATATTTATCTTTATGCTTTAACCCTGTCAAGCTCTGTCACATTGACACCGGACGCAGTGAGTATTGCTTTTAAATCAACGTATCTTTCATACATTTCTTTATATGCTGCCGATTCTTTGTCTTGCGTTAAAATCATATACTTTTGAAGCCTTGAAAATTCTTCAATGTTTCTTTGTATCATTTCTTTTTCAGTCATGATTATCACCGCCCTTTATAACTGCCAATCAATTGCCACAATATGATTATAACAAATTGCTTAAAGAGTGTAAACCCTATTCAATTATAATATATAATTTTCAATGTACATTCAGATCAAAATTAAAAGGTGTAAAGCTTTACAAAGACACCCGTGGAGAAGAGAACACAATTATCTTATTTGGCATGGAAAAGGGAGAAAAAGTCATGTCAAAAAGTTATGTAAACTATGCTTAGAAAGATTCTAAAAATCAAAGAAACCAACATCGTAAAAGCCTCCGGGGGATGCCGGAGGCTTTTACATTCTTATGAGGGGGGAGATAGTGAGTTGTTCAACTATCTTGGTTATTATCATAAAGGTAAAATGTGTTTAAATTGTGTCTGATTTATGATAAAAATCTAAAATCATCTTAATAAAAAATAAATTACATGGAAAAAAATACGAAACATATACTGATGCAAGGGGCATCTTCACAGGCAAAGATTGAAAAACATGGATAATCGTGCTATCTTATTATAAGAAAAAAT
>CAMWJC010000079.1 GCA_947174495.1 uncultured Lachnospiraceae bacterium
AATCTTATATAGTATAGCATTTTCATCAAATCTTGTCACCATAAACTGTTATTTGTTTTTCTTCTTCTTTGAAATCAGATTGTGAAGCTTTTCCATTGCCTGGCTGATTCCACCGGTTTCGTTAATAATTCCTTCCGAAACTGCCTCTTCTCCTACCAGAATCGTTCCCACATCCTTTGTCAAGACACCGGTTTCCATCATTAAACCTTCAAATCGCTTCTGACTGATTCTGCAATGACTGCACACAAATCCCGTAATGCGGTTCTGTATCTGTCTGAAATAATCAAAAGTCTGGGGAACACCAATTACCATTCCATTCATCCTCACCGGATGAATCACCATTGTTCCGGTAGGTACAATATAAGAATAGTCCGTACTGACAGCAATCGGAACCCCAATAGAATGACTTCCGCCAAGCACAAGCGACACCGTCGGCTTACTTAAAGAGGCGATCATTTCCGCAATGGCAAGTCCTGCCTCCACATCGCCTCCCATGGTATTAAGCAGAATTAACACGCCATCAATATCACTGCTGTCCTCAATGGCTGCCAACTCCGGCAGAATATGCTCATATTTTGTGGTTTTGGAATTTGTTCCAAGATTTTCATGACCTTCCACTTCCCCGATCACAGAAATCAAATGTATCGTATGCGATTTTCCATTCTTATCTAAGGTTACCTGTCCTGTCTCCTCAATTTTCTCACTTCTATGCTTTTCTTCCTCAACCTTTTTCCCTGACATTTTTGACCCTCTCTTACACAAAATGATTCTTTCAAACTCCGTCACGGCTGCAGTCATCTGATTTCGAAAAGCAAATTAAACGCCTTATAAGGTTACGAAAAAAGAGGACTGCATTGTTTAGGCAGTCCTCCATAGTATCTTTCATTCTATATAATTTATACGTCAAAATCATCATTTTCCGAGACTTTAAGATCGAATTCATCGCCTTTCCCCCATGTATCTTCCTTCACGGTAGATTCTTCGGAAAACTCGTTGAACTTAAAATCCATATCTCTTTTTTCATGTTTCGGCGGAACCGGCAGTGGATTATCCAGAAGTTCGACCTTTCTTCCATCTTGTGTCACCACATACTGTGTTTCCTTCTGTGTTTCCTTCTGCGTTTCTTCTTTAATTTCCTTCTTTACTTCCTTCGTTTCTTTCTTCTTTCCCTTCTTCGTTTCCTTTACTTCCTTCTTTTCTTTCTTTGGTTCCTTCGTTTCCTTCGATTCCTTCTTTTCTTTCTTTTTTTCTTTCTTTGCTTCCTTCGTTTCTCTTTTCTTTTCCTTCTTTTCTTGCCTCTTTAACGCCTTTTTGTCTGATATGATCTCTTCCTCTTCTTCACCCTGCGGATATATTTCATCCTCATACATCATGTTCTGAAGTTTCCTTCTCCGAATCGACTGAATCAAAACACTACATAAAATTCCTGCCACACCGGCAAGAAGCAGCCACAAGACCAATTGTGTGGAAATATCTTGGCACCTTCCCGGAAGTTCTTTGTACTGAGCTATCCACCAACGAAACTGCTCACCCACTGAAATACCAGTCATTCCCGTATATTTCATCAATGTTGCATACATTCCCAACAGAATTCCAACCGTTAATATACTTGTCTGAGATCCCACCTTCATTACCTGTTGTCTTTCCAGGTATATTTCCTTCTGCTTCTGTTCCCATATCTTGTCTTTTAAATTGTAACGGTTTTTGTTCAAAATATAAATCATGATAGGCAATAAAAGCCATCCCACATAATTCCAAATACAAACGACTCCCAGCCGAAAGCCCACAAGCATTAAATATAATTCACAAATACTGCTTCGATACCATCCATGCTTTTTGGTCAACCAGAAAAAAACTGCCAAGGCAAGAAAAAGCAGTGAAAACCAAAACATCAGATAATTTTCCGGTGACACAATAAACATAGTTTCCGAAATCCCAGGTGCAAGCACTAAAATTCCCGCTGTCAGGAACTGCGCTATTCCTCCAAATAGAATTCCCATACCCACAATAAGAAATACCATCCACATAATCTGAAGAATCAAATGGTAAATTCCAATGGTCTCTACCCCGTTTTCCAGATAAGGCAGGATTTTTGACAAATGATTCGTGTAGGCATATGCCATCCCTGATGTCAGGATCGGTTCTTCCTCCGCTCCAGCCAATGCATGAGCATAATATCCGTATGTATCAACAACCGTCTGGCTGTTGAAAAGAAAATATAAAATTCTGGTTATGACGGCTGCCAGTGTCCACACAACTGCCAGTATCCGTTGCTTTTTATTTTCCATCCCTCATCCTTACAGCTACTTTAAATACAACTCAATGCATGTTCTAAATCAGCAATAATATCGTTAATGTTTTCAATTCCTACAGAAAAACGAATTAAATCAGGTGCAACACCAGCCTCTAAAAGCTGGGCATCCGTCATCTGTCTGTGTGTATGACTCGCCGGGTGTAAAACACAGGTTCTTGCATCCGCCACATGTGTTACAATCGCTGCCAGTGTCAGATGATCCATCAGCTTCTCCGCGGCTTCCCTTCCTCCTTTTAAACCAAAGGAAATCACTCCACAGGTTTTCCCGTTCATATATTTCTTCGCCAGCTCATAATATTTATTTCCCGGTAATCCCGGATAATTGACCCAAGCTACCTTTTCATGTTTTTGGAGATATTCGGCTGTCATAAGTGCATTTTGACAATGGCGCTCCACTCGAAGCGGAAGCGTCTCAAGCCCCACATTCAAAAGAAAAGCATTTTGCGGCGACTGAATAGATCCCAAATCTCGCATTAACTGCACTGTTGCCTTGGTTATATATGCTTTTTCTCCAAATTTATCCACATAAGTAATTCCATGATAAGACTCATCCGGACTGCATAATCCTGGGAACTTATCCGCATATTTTTTCCATTCAAAATTCCCGGAATCTACAATCGCGCCGCCTACACTCATAGCGTGACCATCCATATATTTGGTGGTGGAATGCGTCACAATATCCGCTCCCCACTTAAAAGGATTGCAATTTACAGGCGTTGCAAATGTATTATCAACAATTAGTGGTACCTGATGCTCATGTGCCACTTTAGCAAATTTTTCAATGTCGAGAACTACCAGCGCCGGATTCGCTATGGTCTCCGCAAAAACACATCTTGTATTTTCACGAAATGCTTTATTCAATTCTTCTACCGGGGCATCCGGATCTACAATGGTACATTCAATTCCCATTTTCTTCATCGTCACCGTCAGAAGATTAAAAGTTCCTCCATATACTGTTGAAGAAAGAACCACATGAGATCCAGCCTCGCAAATATTAAAAACTGCATAATAATTGGCTGCCTGACCGGAAGAAGTAAGCATAGCCGCCACTCCGCCCTCCAGCTCACAGATTTTCTGTGCTACACAATCATTGGTAGGATTCTGTAGTCTGGTATAAAAATACCCTTCTTCCTCCAGATCAAACAGTCTTCCCATCTGCTGCGAAGTCTCATATTTGTATGTAGTGCTCTGATAAATCGGCAATACACGCGGCTCTCCGTTTTTGGGCTTCCAGCCTGACTGCACACATATTGTTTCTTTTGCGTAATCTCTACTCATATCCATCCTCCGGCCTTACTCATCCCAATTGTGATAAACCGCCTGTACGTCATCATCTTCATCCAAAAGATCCAATATCTTCTGAAGATTTTTCACCGCCGCTTCATCTGTCAACTCTACATAATTCTGGGGTATCATGGTCACCTCTGCCGATGCCAGCGGGATTCCTCCATCCTGAAGTGCCTTAAGCACCCCGTCAAAATCGTCCGGCATAGTAAGAATTTCAAAGCTGTCCTCTTCTTCACTGAAGTCTTCTGCTCCTGCATCAAGTGCCAGCATCATAAGCTCATCGGCATCTCCCTCATACTCTTCCTTATCAACGATAAGCTGTCCCTTCTGGTCAAACATAAAAGAAACGCATCCCGGCGTTCCGACATTTCCGTTACCTTTTGTAAATGCATTCCGAACATTTGCTGCCGTACGATTCTGATTATCAGTAAGTGCATCTACAATAATGGCGATACCATTCGGTCCATATCCTTCGTAGGTTATGTATTTGTAATTTACGCTGCCCATATCCCCTGCTGCCTTCTTGATTCCACGATCAATGGTATCATTAGGCATGTTGTTGGATTTTGCCTTAGCAATCACCTGCGCCAGCTTAGAATTGTTAGCCGGATCTGGTCCTCCCTCTTTTACAGCTACTGCGATTTCTCTTCCTAAAATTGTGAATATCTTGCCTTTCGCTGCATCATTTTTTTCTTTCTTGTGCTTAATATTTGCAAATTTTGAATGTCCTGACATAACTATCTCCTTTTATTCCTGTTTATTTGTTTCTTCTTTTTCATCTGTCTGATGGTTCCCTCCGGCTTCCTCTTCTGGCACGGGGAGCCTTGTGACGAGAACACTCTTAATCATTCGATTCTCAACGCTAAGTATCCGAAAGCTATACCCGTCCACATCAATTGAAAACTCTTCGTTTTCATCTGGTATTTTTTCCATTTTGGAAATCATGAATCCATTAAGTGTATCAAAGGTATCTTCATGAAAAGAAACCTGAAATCTCTCCTCCAATTCTTCTAGTGGAGTAATGCCCTCTATGATATACTCATCAGCATTTTCAGTCTCTTCGATATGGGCCTCATCCTCGTCGTATTCATCCATAATTTCCCCTACTATCTCTTCAAGGATATCCTCCATTGCCAGAAGACCGGATGTTTGTCCATACTCGTCTACCACGATCACCATCTGCGTTTTCGTGTGCTGCATGGTCTTAAAGAGTACATCAATATGCTTCGTTTCTGGCACAAACTCTGCTTCTCTGACAAGATTACAGATCTCCCCTACTGGAACAGGCATATTCATCTGTTCCCTCTGGAATTCCATTGCATCCCTCAAATGTAGAATACCAATAATATGATCAATATTGTCCTCATAGACCGGAAATCGACTCTTACTTTCACTAAGCATATAATCAAGAGCCTCCTCCAGCGTCATGCTCCTGTCAATCGCCAGAATATTATTTCTGTGGGTCATGATATCCTGTGCTTCCTTGTCGCCAAACTCGAAAATATTATTTATCATTTCCGCTTCTGTTGCAAGAAGCACCCCCTGCTCATGTCCCTCATTTACCATCGAAATAATTTCTTCCTCCGTAACATCTTCCGGATTACTGTCCCAATGAATACCAAACAAGCGTAACACACCTTTAGATGTGACGGAGACAAGCCCCGTTATGGGGGTAAAAAATTTCATAATAAAATATATGGGATTAATGCAGGCATATGCCCATTTATAAGAGTATCGAACTCCCAGACGTTTCGGTATCAGTACCCCAAAGGTCAGCAGTACATATAAGAGAACCGCTCCTGAAAGAATAAATGCCAACACCGTAATCAGTGTCGGTGATGCAACTTCCTTCAAATATCCACTCTCCAATGTCCTTTTTGCCATCATGGAAAACATACGCAGAAAGAACACACCCATAACCAGATTAATCAGGGTAACAATTAACTGTACCGTATTTATGTATTGTTCGGGATTTACCGCAATCTTATATAGCTTTCCCGCTCTTTTGTCCCCTGATAATGCATGCTCCGAAAGCTCCTTGGAATTCAATTCTCTGATTGCTGCCCCAAAGCCATAAAAAAGCATATCGATTAGTAGTAATGCAAAGAATATCACGTAACTGGCCGTAGGCCCGCCATCGTCCATGTCTTCATCTCCTTTGTTGCATAAATCATCAAATTAAACTATAGCATTTCCTGCTGTTATCGTCAAGTTCTGCTCCGGTCATGTGTATGTACCAAGCTCCAGACTAACCATAAGTCCTCTGTTCACTTCTCTCATAATGTCCTCGTCCAAGTGGCATACCTTATCCTTCAGCCGCTTCTTATCAATAGTCCGAAGCTGCTCCAAAAGGATCACCGAATCCTTAACCATATCATACCTTCCGGCACTTAATTCAATATGAGTCGGAAGCTTTGCTTTATTCAGCTTTGATGTAATTGCTGCACAGATAATCGTTGGACTGTGTCTGTTTCCCACGTCATTCTGTACAATCAAGACCGGACGTACACCTCCCTGCTCTGAACCGATTACCGGTCTTAAATCCGCATAATAAATATCTCCTCTTCTCAATCTTTCACACACCCTTCATACCAATAGGATCATATCCAACAGGATTTTATGCATTAAGTATTATAACCGTATTGTCAGAAGGTATTCAGATGCATTCAAAAATCCTGGTAATAATCTCTGGTACACAGAATTTTCCCGCCCTTTGTATAGACTCTGGGAATACGTTTCCCCAGATTGCATACCAATTCATAATTAAATCTTCCGGACAGCTCTCCCAGCATTTCCACTGTGATCGTTTCCTGCCCGTCTCTGCCAATCAACGTTACCCTATCCCCCTGTGTAGCTTCTGGAATATCCGTCACATCAACCATAAACTGATCCATGCATACTCTTCCCAAAATGGGCGCTTTTCGGCCCCGTACCAACACATAACCTTTTCCCGACAGCCCCCTGGGGTATCCGTCTCCATACCCGGCCGGTATGGTAGCAATACGCATTTGGGAAGGAGCTGTAAAAGTTCCTCCGTAACTCACCGGCGTACCTGCCTCAATCTCTTTCACATAAACAATTTGGCTGTATAATGACAGCGCCGGAGTCAAATTAACAATATCCTTCCTCACCTGCTTGGAAGGCCACAACCCATATAAAATAATTCCCGCTCTTACCATATCCATATTCGCATCGGGAAGCTCGATGATTCCTGCGCTATTAGAACAGTGCCTAATAGGGATTTCTTTTCCTGTTTCTAATTTTATCTTCTTAATGAACTCTTCAAATTCCCCTAACTGGTTTTGTGCAAAACTCTTATCATTTTCGTCCGCTCGTGCAAAATGAGTAAAGATTCCTTCTATTTCAATTCCTTCTGTTTCAAAGGCTTCCTTCACAAAAGAAATTCCTTCTTCATTTGCTCTGACACCGATGCGGCTCATTCCCGTATCAACTTTGATATGAACTTTTGCCTTTTTATGTTCTCCCTTTTCTCTGAGTAATCTTACGTATTGGGAAAGTTCTTTTAGAGTATCCAGGCGAAATACTGTCATTCTAATTTCTTCCCTAATCAATCTCTCATAGCTGTAAGGGAATGTATATCCCAAGATCAAAATCGGCTTCTGAATTCCTGCCTGCCGCAAGATAAATGCTTCCTCAGCAGTAGCAACCGCAAATCCGGATAAATATTCTATACTCTCCAGCTCTTTCGCAATAGGAATAGCTCCATGCCCATAGCCGTCGGTCTTAATCACTGCCATAATGGTCGTTTCCGATGCAATATTTGCTTTCATATGCTCCACATTACTTGTTATTGCATCCAGATCTACCTCTGCATAAATTCGCTGATAATCCTCTCTCATTCTTCTTCCGTTCTCCCTTTTGTACCTGCTTTTGCCCCCATAACTTTAGGAAGCTGTTTCACAATATCCATAGCTGTCGTACCATATTTTCCATTTGACACGCAAGCTTCTTCTCCTGCAAGCCCATGTAAAAAAATCCCAAGACCTGCCGCCTCAAAGCAAGACATTTTCTGGGCAATCAATCCGCTGATGATTCCCGTAAGCACATCTCCACTCCCTGCTACGGCCATACCGTCGTTTCCTGATGTATTGATAAGCAGTTCTTTCCTATTTTTACCTGCTACTATTGTGACCGCATCTTTTGCAACAAGGATACAACCATATTTCTGCAAGACTTCCTGTATCATTCCCATACGGTCTTTTCGATAACTTACCATATCAGTTTCTAAAAGCCTTACCAGTTCACCTGGATGAGGAGTCAAAACAATATTTTCTCCGTTTTTGTGTGCCAACAACTTTGCAAGCTCCTGGTCTCTTCCAATCAAATTCAGCGCATCCGCATCAAGAACCATGGGAATCACACAATTTTCCAGACAATATCGAACCATAAAGCAGGCTGCTTCTCCCGTTCCAAGCCCTGGACCTATAGCCACTATGTCGGCCCAATACAGAGCTTCTCTAAGCTGCTCCGGTTCCGGCATATCGCTATAAGAATATAGCATTGCCTCTGGCAGTGTACTTTGCAGAATTTCTCTATTACATTCCGGGGTTATGATCTTCATCATTCCTGCTCCGGTTTTAAAAATACTGTTTCCTGCTAAAATACAAGCCCCGCACATATCCCGGCTTCCTGCAATCAAAAGCACCTTGCCAAAAGTTCCTTTATTTCCATCCGGCCTTCTCTCCGGCAGTTTTCTAATGGCATCTTTCCTTTCAAAATAAGCTGCTCCGGGATATTGATTTTCTAATACGCTAGTTGGAATACCAATATCACAGACAACAAGCTTTCCTGTATATTCCCTGCCGGGATATAAAATCTCTCCTCTTTTGGCAAAAGCAAACGCAGTTGTCAAATCAGCCCTCACGGCACACCCCATGACCTTTCCGGTATCTGTACAGATTCCGGAAGGGATATCCAAACTACAGATATAAGACCCCCGCTGTCTCATAGCATTTATGGCATGAATCAATTCCGCATATTCTCCTTCCACATCCCGTGAAAGTCCTATACCGAACAGCGCATCTATAACAATATTATATTCTCCATTTTCCATTTTGCGCAGAATGGAAAACCCTGAATTTAATAAAATATCCTTCTGCTGCTCCGTTTCCTTTGACAGCTTCTCCCATCTGCCAGCGAGCAGAAAGGTCACCTTCACGCCCCGGGAAGCCAAAATCCTCCCTACTGCAAGACCATCTCCACCGTTGTTTCCTGTGCCAGCAACAATCAATACACTCTTAATTGTCTTTTTCTCTGTAAAAAGTACCCGCACGGTTTCCAGCGCTGCCCGCTCCATCAATACAAGCGATGGAATTCCTACTTCTGAAATTGTCTTTTGATCATACAGTTTCATTTCCGCTGCTGTCACTGCATACTGCATATTATAAGTCTCCCACTATAAACGTTTCCCTGTTAAAATTATTTACATGAAAATGCGCCACACACCGAATCCGGTCATGAGGCGCAATCTATTTCTCTTTATATTCCATATCAAACAATTCGAGTACTTCTGCCCCGAATATATCATGCATATAGGAATACAATGCCTGGTTCATCTGTTCCTGCTCCTGCTTCCGGACCAGACGCTTTTTTAATTCTATTCGTATTTGGGTTACCCACTGGGTGGTTTCCTCTATTTCTTTTTCATTTCTCTTGATACGATCATAACAAATTTCCATCGTATGAAGCATCAATTCCGTATTGACCCTTTCTATTCTCTCCGGAAGTTCCCGCATCTCTTCTTTATATCCATCTAACTTTTCATTGCATTCATTGATCAGCCTTGTGTTTTCTTCCGCCTTTTTTTGTGCCTTCTCATCATTTGCTACAGAAGCTTCCTGGGCATTCTCGACAATCTCCTTCATCAGCTTCTTCTTAAGCGCTCTGATCTTATCTACCTCACTCTTTACTTTGCTCTGACGTTTTATCAGCTCATTCAGTTCCTTTTCCAGCCTCGTTATGGTCTTATCCGGCTGCGTCTGCGTAAAAAGCTTATGCCACTTATTATCCAAAGTAAGTAACGGTATATTTTTGGCTTTAACCGCCGGCCTGTATAGTTCTTCTCTTCTGGACATCTCTCTGCCTCCTAACCTATAGTAAACGACATAACAAATTGCACATTCCGCCTCTTGCAAAAGCCATATGCGCAAGCTTTTGCAAGGGCGAAATGGCAATTTCTAATGTCGTTAACTATAACAACCTTGTTCAAACCGATTGATATTATAAGTAAGTTTCATTAAGCTGTCAGACAAATGGACATTCTCTACTTGAATCGATTTCGGAACATCCAGATCCACATGGGCAAAATTCCAAATACCCTTAATTCCATTGTCTACAAGCTTCCAGGCAACTGCATCTGCACTGGTCTTAGGAATCGTAAGTACTGCTATATCAATGTTATTCTCCCTGACAAAGCTTTCCATTTCTTCCATGGGACGTATTTCCATGTCCCGTATCTTTTTGCCGTACAAGCTTGGATTGTTGTCAAATATTCCCTTAAAAAGAAATCCTCGTCTCTCAAAATTCATATAATTAGCAAGTGCCTGACCAAGATTACCCGCACCGATAATGATCAGATTATGGGTTCTGTCCAGCCCCAATATTTTCCCTATCTCTTCGTAAAGGTATTCTACCTTATAGCCATATCCCTGCTGTCCAAAACCGCCAAAATTATTAAAATCCTGACGAATCTGTGATGCTGTCACATCCATGATAGCGCTTAATTCCTGAGAAGATATTCTCTCTATCCCTTCATCCTTAAGCTCTCCTAAATATCGAAAATACCTTGGCAGCCGGCTTATGACTGCCTGTGAGATCTCTTTATTTTCCACCAGGATCTCCTCCTATTGCTATTTCTAATAATAAATATATAACACTGATAAAATAATGTCAATTCATTGACATTCCCTTTTATCATCTGT
>CAMWJC010000080.1 GCA_947174495.1 uncultured Lachnospiraceae bacterium
CCATGATTTTATCCTGTCAGAATATATCAAAAGCATTTCATGAGCAGTCTGTCCTTTCCGGCGTCTCTTTCCACATTGAAGACCAGGAAAAGGCAGCTATCGTTGGCATAAACGGTGCCGGTAAAACAACACTTTTGCGCATAATTATTGGTGAGCAGACCCCGGATGAGGGAATCGTCACCTTTGCCAAAGACAAAACCTTCGGCTATCTTGCACAAAACCAAAATGTAGACAGTGAAAAGACTATCTACGAGGAATTGCTTTCCGTTAAAGCCGATGTCATTGCCATGGAAGTAAAAATTCGCGAAATGGAGCTCTCCATGAAAAACTTATCCGGGAGGGAACTGGATCTGCTTATGGAATCCTACACCCGGCTTATGCATTCCTTTGAGCTTGCAAACGGATACTCATACAAAAGTGAAATTATCGGTGTCCTGAAAGGACTGGGATTTTCGGAATCGGAATTTGACAAAAAAATCTCCACCCTTTCCGGAGGTCAAAAGACCCGTGTAGCCCTTGGTCGTCTCCTTCTTGTGAATCCTGACCTGATTATCCTGGATGAGCCTACCAACCATCTGGATTTAAACTCTATTACATGGCTGGAGACCTATCTGCTAAATTACAAAGGCGCTGTCCTTATTGTGTCTCATGACCGCTATTTTCTGGACCGAATCGCCGGAAAGATTATCGAACTGGATCAGACAAAAGCAACCTCCTTTACTGGTAATTACTCTGACTATGCAGTCAAAAAAGAACAGCTCCGCACGGCTGCCTTAAATGCCTATCTAAAGCAACAGCAGGAAATCCATCATCAGGAAGCCGTTATTGAAAAATTAAAGTCTTTCAACCGGGAAAAATCCATAAAACGGGCGGAGAGCCGTGAAAAAATGCTGAATAAAATTGAGGTTTTAGATAAACCAACACAAGCTAGAACCGATATTCACATGACACTTATTCCCCGCATCACGAGTGGAAACGATGTCCTCCATATTGACGGCCTTGAGAAATCTTTTGGTAGTCAAATGCTCTTTTCCGGACTTGAAATGGACATTAAGCGTGGGGAGCATGTAGCAATTATCGGTGATAATGGTACCGGAAAAACTACCATCCTGAAAATCATTAACGGACTCCTTAATGCCGATGCCGGTTCTATCACATTAGGAACAAATGTCCATATCGGCTACTATGATCAGGAGCACCATGTACTCCACCCGGAGAAAACTTTATTTGAAGAAATATCTGATGCTTATCCTTATTTGAATAACACCGAAATACGAAATACGCTTGCTGCTTTTCTCTTTACCGGCGATGATGTATTTAAACGCATTGAACACTTAAGCGGCGGCGAGCGTGGACGTGTATCCTTAGCTAAGCTGATGCTGTCCGAATCCAATTTTCTGATTCTGGATGAGCCAACCAATCATTTGGATATTGCCTCTAAAGAAATTTTAGAGGATGCATTAAACGCCTATGAGGGCACTTTACTCTATGTTTCTCATGACCGTTATTTTATTAACCGGACTGCCAGCCGGATTCTGGATCTGACAAACAGACAGCTACTAGGTTACTTGGGAAATTACGACTATTATCTGGAAAAAAAGAAAGATCTGGAAAGTGCTTTTATTCAAAACACAGCCGACAACTCTTCTTCAAAAGATACTGTTTCCGAAAATAAACAGGACTGGTTAAGTCAAAAAGAATCGCAGGCTAAGCAGCGCAAAAAAGAAAATGATCTAAAAAAATGCGAATCGGAAATTTCTGCTCTTGAAACCGAACAGGAAGAATTAGATGCCGAAATGGCAGATCCTGAAAATGCCACCAATGCAGCAAAACTTCTGGAATTATCCGCCCGCCGGGAGAACATTGCCTCCCAGCTTGCAGAGCTTTATGAGAAGTGGGAAATTCTGGCAGATGACAGCAATACAGACTCATGATTGAAAAGATATAACAGATTCAATCATGAGTCTGTATTGTTACACTATAACATCTGCTCCAAGGTTTCCCGGATTGCCTTAATGAAATCAAGGCTGTTTAAAATCGTAGGATTCTCACAGGTGGAGATCAAAGATAAACTCTTTGTCATCTTACCGTCCTCCACGGTCTTAATGCACGCCTTCTCCAGCTTATCTGCAAATGCGGAAAGTTCCGGAATGTTGTCCAGTTCTCCTCTCTTCCTGAGTGCTCCCGTCCATGCAAAAATAGTCGCAATCGAATTTGTGGAAGTCTCCTCCCCCTTTAAATGTTTATAATAATGACGCTGTACAGTGCCATGTGCTGCCTCATACTCATAAACGCCTGACGGTGATACCAGCACGGAAGTCATCATGGAGAGATCCCCATAAGCGGTTGCCACCATATCCGACATCACATCACCATCATAGTTTTTACATGCCCAGATAAATCCCCCTTCTGAACGGATTACACGGGCTACTGCATCATCGATCAGTGTGTAGAAATACTCAATTCCAAGTTCTTCAAATTTTTCTTTGTATTCTGCGTCATAAATCTCCTGGAAAATATCCTTAAAAGTGTGATCATACTTTTTGGAGATGGTATCCTTAGTGGCAAACCACAGATCCTGCTTTGTATCAATGGCATACTCAAAGCAAGCCTTTGCAAAGCTGGAAATGGATTTTTCTGTATTATGGATTCCCTGAAGGATTCCTGCCCCGTCAAAATTGTGGATCAGCTCTCTTACTTCTGTTCCATCCTCTGCCGTATAAACCAGTTCCGCCTTTCCCTTTCCGGGAACCTTGATTTCCGTATTCTTATACACATCCCCATAGGCATGACGGGCAATCGTAATAGGCTTTGTCCAATTAGAAACATAAGGCACAATTCCCTTCACCAAAATTGGTGCCCGAAAAACGGTTCCATCCAAAATAGCGCGGATGGTTCCGTTAGGACTTTTCCACATTTCCTTCAAATTGTACTCCGTCATTCTTGCCGCATTAGGAGTAATGGTCGCGCATTTCACTGCTACCCCGTACTTCTTTGTTGCCTCTGCACTGTCAACGGTTACCTGATCGTCGGTCTCATTTCTGTGCTCCAGACCAAGGTCATAATACTCTGTTTTCAGATCAATAAAAGGTAGAAGAAGCTCGTCCTTAATCATCTGCCAGAGAATTCTGGTCATCTCGTCCCCATCCATCTCCACAAGCGGAGTTGTCATTTTAATTTTTTCCACTTTCTGCACCATCCTTTTTCTTATTTTCTTTTGCGTAAAAAGAGTTCTTCTCAATTTACATTTGTTTCCTCTTCGCTGCCAAAAATATCATACAGACCATTCCTTACCATATTGTCATAAGCATTGACCATATGCTGAGTCGCAAGGCGTTCTGCCTCATTCCCATTTCCTTCTTTGATCGCCTCCATGATCTGCCTGTGCTCTTCGTTAGAAGCAATCCCACGCTCCTTGGTAGAAAGCGTCTTTTTCCGAATGCGGATCACATAATGGTGAAAATCCCGCAAAAGATTCTCCAGCATTTTAGAATCGCATGCCGAATACAAAATATGATGAAAACGATTATCCAACTCCGCCATCTGCTCCATATGCCCTTTTGATGCATGAAAAGTGGCAAGGTATACGTTTTCCTCCAATTCCTCCAATTGTTCCGGTGTAATATGCTCTGTTGCCAGTCTGGCACACATTCCTTCTAGAGAAGACCGGATCATATAAATATCTTTCACATCTTTGGCCGTTATTCCCGTCACATAAGCTCCTTTGTTAGGAACAATCTGCAAAAGACCCTCAAGCTCAAGCTGGCGGAATGCTTCCCGTACCGGTGTTCTGCTGACTCCCAGTTCTTCACCGATAGCAACCTCTTTCAGCTCCTCATGTTCCTTATATCTTCCGTTTAAAATATCCTCTCTCAGCTTATGGAACACTCTGCCTCGCAGGGAGTATTTGTCTGTTACTTCCTGCTTTACATCATAATTATCCATTTTAACTACATAGCCTTCCTTTACCTGATTTTTATCCTATCGTGGTATTTAATTCTTTACATGCCAGAGTGATCTGTTCGATCAATTCCCGATCCGTGATCACTGTAACCCTGCCATCCTCATACTGCCTGTCTACCCATTCCTTCACCCGGGCAACCACAGGGCTTGCCTTTGTCAACTGCTTATCTTCCCCAAGTTTAAAGTATGTATTGATCCAATGGGCAATTCCAGCCAGCCCGGAAGTATTGGAAACGGCGCATAGCACCGGTCTGTTCAGGAATTTATCCGTATCAAAAATATTATAGATCTCTTCGTTTTTCAATAATCCATCCGCATGGATCCCCGCTCTGGTCACATTGAAATTCTTTCCCACAAAAGGCGTTCTTTCCGGTATGGAATAACCGATCTCACGCTCATAATATTCCGCAAGTTCCGTAATAACGGTAGTATCCATACCATTTAAATCACCCTTTAGCTGAGCATATTCAAACACCATCGCCTCCAATGGTGTATTTCCGGTTCGCTCACCAATTCCAAACAGAGAAGTGTTTACTCCGGAACAGCCATACAGCCATGCAGTAGTAGAATTTACCACTGCTTTATAAAAATCATTATGCCCGTGCCATTCAATCAACTCATGGGGCACTCCTGCATGGGTATGAATAGCATAAATGATTCCCTGAACGCTTCTTGGGATAACTGCACCAGGATAATTGACGCCATACCCCATAGTATCACAGGCACGTACCTTGATGGGAATTTGATATTCCTTCATCAACTTCATCAGTTCCAGACAAAAAGGAACCACATAGCCGTAAATATCTGCCCTGGTAATGTCCTCAAGATGGCACCGGACACTGATTCCCTCCTCCAAACAATCTCTAACCACACTTAAGTAATGCTCCATTGCCTGTCTTCTGGTCATCTTCAATTTCAGGAAAATATGATAATCCGAGCAGCTTACCAGGATTCCGGTCTCCTTCATGCCGATTTCCTTCACCAGCTTAAAATCCTCCTTGCTGGCGCGTATCCAGCTGGTAACTTCCGGGAACTGATACCCGCGTTCCATACATTTATAAACCGCATCCCGATCCTTTTTACTGTACAAAAAGAATTCACTTGCACGGATCATTCCATTCGGTCCGCCAAGCCGGTGCAGGTAATCATATATTTTTACAATCTGTTCTGTTGTATATGGTGCCCTGGATTGCTGTCCGTCACGAAATGTAGTATCTGTAATCCAGATTTCCTTCGGCATATTGTGAGGCACGATCCTGTCATTGAAGGGTATCTTCGGGACCTCCGAGTAAGGAAACATATTACGGAACACATTGGGCTTTTGCACATCATCCAATATGTACATATGTTCCTCTATCTCTAATAAATTATTTTTCGTATTAAGTGACACCGGTCTGTCTGTAAAAAAATTATTTTCATCAGCCATGACACATTTTCCTCCTTAGAAGTGCTTCAAAAAGATCATGTATAATTGTATACAACAGAACATCTTCTGTCAATAAATTATTTTAGCAGCCTGTCAATCCTCACCATTCCCCAGCCCTGCTTATTCCACGGTTCATTCAGATCCATAGCCGTATATTGCAGCTTTTGTTTGACTTGTTCATTTGTATAAATGGGATACTTCTGCAAGAGAAGCGCCGCTGCTCCGGAAACAATAGGCGTTGCCATGGATGTACCACTCTTCGCCACATAGGCATTGCGGTAATATCTTCCCCTTCTTGCAATCCCTGCATTGCAGGAAATAATATCTGTCCCCGGTGCAACTAAATCCGGCTTCTTCATTGCATAAGGGCTGGGGCCTCTTCCAGAATAATTTTCACACAAATGATCTCGATTTCCAAAATATCCACCCTCATGACATCCCACCGTAACCACCTGCCTGCTGGCTCCAAGAGGCGATAGGCTCATTGGCTCAGGCCCCATATTCCCCGCGGCACACACAACCACAAGTCCTTCACTCCATGCTCTTTCCACCAGAGAAAGTAGTCTGTTAATCCTCTCTTCTTCTGCTTTTTCACCCATACCTATAGAAATATTTAAAACACGGATATCCAACTCTTTTTTCCGTTCCAACACCCATTCGATTCCCCGCGCCATATTTTCAATCAAGCCATCTCCTTTGTAATCAAGCACCTTACCCACCACTAATCTACTGTACGGTGCAATTCCTTTATAACGACCGTTTGACACCACGCCGCTGCCACAAATACACCCGGCGACATGGGTGCCATGCCCACTGTCATCATAAAGTCTGTTTTTTCCGTTTACAAAATCTTTAAAATCAATAATTTTATGATCAAAATCAGGATGAAAGGCCACTCCCGTATCCAGCATGGCAACTGTTATTCCCTCTTTCCCACAGGACTCAACCAATTCATCACTGCATCCAACCTGCCATCTTACCCGAAGCATAAAAAAAATCCCGGCTTTTTAATTATTTTATGCTGGGAGTTTTGAACAGTTCTTAACCTATGCCAAGTTCACTTCCATATACAGTTGTTCTCTGTACTTCTGGTCCGAGGCTGCTTTCCTTAAGTCGTCATTTCTTCCACTATCCATGAGTATCTGTACCAGCTTAGCAAAACGATTTTCGCCTTCAGCCCTTCCTTTTCGTTCATATTGATCAAATAATTCACACACAGTAACCTCATCCTCCTCACTAATTCCCTGTTTGCTCATCCATGCTTCAACATCTTCTATGTCTTTCTCACCTGAAAGCACTTTAATCATTTTCATTAAAGATGCCTTATGTTCAATCTTCCGGTTTGAACGATCCCTGCTTCATTTAATTTAAATTGGTGATCAAAGCAAGGATTCTAAAACAGATGACTGCATTCCCAACCGGAAATGCCTATCAGAATATCAGATAATAGAACACATTTACGTTAGAATTTCTATGCTTTTGTTTATTGTAACAAAAACATAAATAGTACGTCAATAAGATATTTATTGAATTTCGATAAACTTTCCTATGATAAAATAATTACCACAACGACCGACTCATGACTTCCACCGCATACAAACACTTTCCTATCACATAAAAGACCCGAACCAACAGTCCGGGCCTCTATACACATGATTTATATATAATGATTTATATATGATTTTTCTATATTTTCCTCTTCTTTCCTTTATAGAAGAAAAGTGCAACCGCCGTAGCCAGAAGCCCTGCTGTCAAGAACCACTTGGGATGGATCGGATCGCCGGTATCCGGCGTATCATCCTTATTCCCTGACAAAGATGTGATCACTGCACTGCCATTTGTTACATACGCCTGACCGCTTAAACCGGAATAATTATAAATTCCAAAAGGTGAAAAATGGCTGGTTACAAACTGCAAATAATCTCCATCTTCTAATTGAAGTACCCTATGCTCCACCGCTTCCATCTGTCCATCCTGATCCAAGGTAACTACATGTAGATTATCTGCTGAAGTTCCTGCTGGAAGCCGGAACTGAACCGTAGCATACTGCTTCCCTAATCTTGTGATTGGAACTGTACCTGACGCATCGTACAAGGATATCTCATACGCCGTCAGATTTGCCGGCTCTCTTCCTCCATAGAGTTCACCATAAGCAGCAGTGATCTTTTCTTCTGCCGTCTCAGAATCCGTTATCTTAAGAATATAAGAACCGTCATCACCAGGCAGTGTAACCATTGCATTCTCACTATCTGCAATCGCACGGCTGTTGATCTGCAGGTTAACACCGCTCTCCCCATTTCCGGCTACTCCATATGTATTATCCGCAATCTGACTACCGGATTCGTTGTAAACTACACCATTAAATCCATAGGTTCCTGCTTCGAGAATTGTTCCCTCCAGACTCTCCACAGTATTCGGTATCACTGCTCTTCTAATATGATCAAATGCATAAGTCCGGTACTGACTGTTGGCAAGCCGTCCTGACCTGTCTCCCATAGTAAGAACCGGAAGCGTACTTCCCTCAAAGACTACCGTATCTGTACCACCCAAAATGGAATAGGCTCCAAGTCCGATTTCTTTCACGGATGCATGAATCGTTACGTTTGAAAGAGGACAATCCATAAATGCCCTGTCCTCGATTCTGACTATTCCTGTTCCGCCATTTACTGTCTTTAAGTTCTTACAGCCCATAAATGCGCCTTCACCGATCACCTGTACGGAAGCCGGAATATTCACTGCCGTTATTCCCATATGATCCTGAAATACCATGGGACCGATCTGCTTTACTCCATCCGGAATATTTACTACACTATCCGTTCCACCATAAGCAATCAGGATTCCATCTCCCACGATCTTATAGGGAGACGATGCACTTACATCCTGTATCCATGGAGTCTTATCAAATGCATACGCGTCAATTTTCGTTACAGTAGTCGGTATCGTTACTTCTCGCAGAGAATCGCAATGATAAAATGCACCATAACCAATCTCAGTCACACCCTCCGGTATTTCTACTGAAGTAAGCCCTGATCTTGCAAACGCAAATTCACCAATTTCCGTGATTCCCTCCTCTATATTGTATTCCTTTAAATCTGTATCCTGATAAAAAGCCTGAGCTGCTATTTTGGAATTTCCCACAATAGTATATTTGGGAAAATCTTTTCCCTTCTGCGCTCTGTCTGCCAGAAGATTTTCCAGGCCAACTGTTTCATTATTACTGCTCTCCCCGTCCTGCCTATCTTCCGTATTAAGCTGCGCAAGATCAACTCTTCCGCCTTCCACATACTGTTCTGAATACTGATTACCACTCAGCACATTAGACTGTCTGTTATCTATAAATATCACTGCTCTCCCAGACACAATACTAGACTGTCCAAGGAGTGTCAGATTATTAATCGTCTGCGTTTCTACTCCTATCGTAGGCTCCGGCGTGGGATCATACATATTGCTATTTTCGCCATCTACTGATCCTGTGTCCTTCTCTTCTGTCTCCTGTCCCTCTTTCTCATTCGTATTGCTTTCGGTAAAAACGCTTTCACCGGCAATCATACCAGCCTCAATTACATGCGAGTCCTGTACATCCTCATATTCTATCTCATCCACTTCAGATTTTTGAAGCTCAGCAGCAAATCCTGCGCCATAGGTTCCCGGTGTAGCATTTAACTTCACTTTAGGACAACCGTCAAAAGCGCTATCGCTAATCCGCATCATGGAATCCGGTATCTCCACAGTCTGCAGATTCACACAATCTTCAAATGCCTTACTTCCAATCCCATGAACCGGAAGTGGAATCTCCACCTCTCTCAGGTTTACACAATTCGAAAAAGCATAGATCGGAATCTCATATAATCCACTTCCAAGAACCACTCTTTCCAGATAAGGATTTCCCCAAAAGGCATATCCCTTGATTTCCTTCACAGTTCTCGGTACCGTGTATGCCCCCTTCTCATAAGCAGGCATCAACGCATAAATGATCGTTTCCTCATCATCATATAAAACGCCGTTAGAATAATGCAGATAACTATTCCCCACCGACACCGAAAGTTCCGATAAATTGCTGCATCCGGCAAAAACAGCGCTCCCTAAATCTTTAACCGCTGCTCCTAACGAAACATTTGTTAATACTTTATTGTTGGAAAACGCTGCTGTATCAATCAGGGATACGCTATCACCAACGGTGATGGTTCTTAAATTATCACACTCTGCAAAAGCACGATAGCCAATCGTTTCCACATCGCCATCGATAGTCACCTTGATTAAGTTATCATTTCCGGCAAAGGCTTCTTCGCCGATTATTTTGACACCATCAGGAACAGACACGACTTCCGCCGTGCCTGTATATTTTAATAATTTCGTTCCTTCCATCTGAAAATCTGATGAAAGCGCGCTTGCCTGCACATCCGCTACAGGCACCTGAGCTACTACGATCGCTGTAAGCAAAAGCAGTACGCTTAGGGATTTGGTTATTTTTCTGTTCATATGGCTCCTATGCCGTTTTGGTATTAATAATTACTTTATCACGCTTAAAGAACAA
>CAMWJC010000081.1 GCA_947174495.1 uncultured Lachnospiraceae bacterium
TTTTACTCTGAATGTTTGGCAGAAAATGCCGGATATGCAATACAGAGATTTGATTTGCTGTCAGATTGCAGCAAATTAATATATGTGTTAGCGTATCATAAGAAGGAATTTTTCGCAACTGTTTTTATAATATTTAGCTTGGGTATGCATATGCTAAACATCCGCGCACCCGTTAAAGAGGATTTACAAACTTCACATAGTCCGGATAGGTAACCGTCACCCAACCATAATAAAAATTAAAACCAACCTCCATGCCAAGCGGAGTATAAAAAATAATCAGAGAATCCTCATCATTGAGCAACTGTGTAATTTCCTGATCCGAATAGTAATCCAACATTTCATTGCTGCCATTTTGTCTTTCGGTCCTTTCCCTGAAATCAATAGAAAAATCATCATCAATATTTAGCATCTGCGAATTGGACATAGCAAGACCGCTTTCCATATCAACATTAACTGAAATCACATAGCTTTCAAACGTTTCATCATCCAAATATCCGTATTCTACATAGGCAACACTCAAGGTATCTTCATCCATATAGGTTACGTAGCTTTCCACTTCATACAAAAAAAACGTTTCTTCATCCAATTCTTGCTCTACATATTCAAGATGTTCAAAAATCGATGTTATCTCCCGATAAATGACATTGTTCACTCTTTCTTCTTTTTTCTTATCTTCACAAACCACTTTCGGATAGTTTCCACCTGCCATCACATTGGAACTTCCTTCTGCAAATTGCGCAAATTCTTCTATATCTATCTGGTAGGACAAGTCACTACTTATCTCATTATGAAATTCATAGTACTGATCTTTTCCGGCGGACTTCTTCTTAGTGGATCTATCATCATCTGTTGTTTCCTCATCCGGCATAACCTCATCCGACGGATCGTCTTCCGGAACCTCCATCAAAAGCTCCGCCATCTCATTATGCTCCTCCTCCGAACCAAAAAGTAATCTGTCCATCAGCTTTATGCTTGCTGACAACGGCCGCAGACTGGCATACAGCGAAACAATCAAAACGACGCACGCACCGATTCCCCCAAAAACCGCTGCAACAATTTTTCCCGGAGTCCATTTTTTCTTCATCAGTCTTCTCCCTCTTCCCAATCTTTCTCTTAAGAAAGACAATTCAAAAGCAATTTAAGCGCCGCTTCCACTGCCTGTATTCTTACTTCCTCTCTGCTCCCACAAAAATGATTTTCCGTTACAACCACTTTCGAATTTACAAAACATCCAATATATACAAGACCTACCGGCTTTTCGACTGTCCCCCCGTCAGGTCCGGCAATACCGGTAACGCCCACCGCTGCCTGGGCTCCGGATCGCTTAGCTGCCCCCCGTGCCATCTGCTCTGCAACCTGCCTGCTAACAGCACCGTAACTGCGAAGCGCCTCATTACTTACCTCCAACAACCTGTGCTTTGCTTCATTGGCATAGGTCACATACCCCTCATCAAATACCTCCGACGATCCGGGCACATTTAGCAGTCTTCCTGATAACAACCCTCCCGTACAAGATTCCGCAAAGGATACCTTCATATGCATATCTTTTAATCGAGAAACAACCTGTTCTTCCAGCAATTGGATTTTTTCCATATTATTTATTTTCCTTCATCACATCTTTATTCTTAACAAGATAATCTACCAGAGATACTACTGTAAGTATCACCGCAATCCATAAAATTATTTGTGTGACTACATGAATTGCCGCTATATCTGCTATCAGGAGACATACAGCAGCCATTTGGAAGGTTGTTTTAAACTTTCCCCAGTAGCTTGCCGCAATCACAACGCCATTATCAGATGCCACCAGACGAAAACCACTGATGATAAACTCTCTTGCAATAATGATTATTACCATCCACGCAGGAATCTTATCAAGCTCAATCAAACAAATCAGTGCTGAACACACAAGAAGCTTATCTGCCAACGGATCCATAAACTTCCCGAAATTAGTGACCAGATTATACTTTCTTGCAATTTTTCCATCCAAAAGATCTGTCAAGCTTGCTAAAATAAAGATCGCAAGAGCTATCCACTTGTCATAAGGAGTTATCGGTATCAAAAGAAACACGATAAAAAAGGGAATCATGATCACTCGCAGCATCGTCAATTTATTGGGTAAATTCATTTTTAGTCCTCCATTTATACCTCTTCGGTAATTATTTCTCCAATCAAATCATACTCATTTGAGCCAGTAACGACAACTCTTACCAGATCACCGCTCATAAACTCTCTATCCGCATGCAGAAACAGATAACCGTCAACGGTCGGCGCATCCCGATAGGTTCTTGCCACATACACATCTTCCTCCGGCATTCTGCCCTCAATCATCACTTCCAGACATTTCCCAGTCATGCGCTCCGCCGTTTCAAAAGCAATCTCCTGCTGAAGCTCCATGATTTCATCCCGCCGCTTTTGCTTAACCTCTTCCGGTATCTGATCCGGCATTTCTGCCGCCGGTGTGTTTTCCTCCGGTGAATAAGTAAATACTCCCAGCCTGTCAAATTCCATCTCATCCACAAATGTCATGGTCGCCTCGTGATCTTCGTCACTTTCTCCCGGGAATCCGGCTATCAATGTGGTGCGGATGCAGATATCCGGGATCTCCTCCCGAAGGTGACGAACCATATCCCCAATCTGGCTGCTGTCCGTTCTTCTTCCCATCCGCTTTAAAATCTGATCACTTCCGCTTTGTATGGGAATGTCAAGATAATTACATATCTTTTCTTCCTCTTTGATTACTTCAATCAATTCCTCCGTGATCTCTTCCGGATAACAATACAAGAGCCGTATCCAGGAAAGTCCTTCTATCTTACATAACGCTTTCAGCAGCTTTGAAAGTGCCTTTTCGCCATAAAGATCTGTTCCGTAAAGAGTCGTCTCCTGAGCCACCAGAATCAGTTCTTTTACACCGCCCTCTGCCAGCGTCTTTGCTTCCTCAAGAAGTTCCTCCATGGGAATACTCCGGTAATTCCCTCTCACTTTGGGAATAATGCAGTAAGTACAGTGTTTATCACAGCCCTCCGCTATCTTTAGGTACGCATAATAGCCGCCTGTAGTGACAATACGTTTTTGATTACCACGTACAGGTCTGTGAATGCTTTCCAAGTGATTTGAACCTTTCCCTGCAAGCACCTCTTCCAGAGTCCTGGCAACCGCATCAAGGGCTGTAGTCCCAATAACTGCATCAACCTCCGGAATTTCCTTTTGTATTTCATCATAGTACCGCTGTGCCAGACACCCGGCAACAATCAGTGCTTTGATCTGTCCTGATTTTTTCAATTCTGCCATATCAAGAATCGTGTTAATACTTTCTTCCTTTGCATCATTAATGAAGCAGCACGTATTTATCACGACTGCTTCCGCTTCCTGCTCATCATCCGTAAAGCTATAACCCTTTTGTGCAAGAATACCCAACATCACTTCCGAATCTACAAGATTCTTGTCGCAGCCCAATGAAACAAATAAAACCTTCATTTATATCCTTCCCTGTTAAGCATATTCTATGTCCTGACAACTTCTATCAAACAGTCAAATACCCCGCAGCAAACTACGGGGCTTTCCTGCTTTCAGACATAAGAAATAAACTATTCTTCATCCGAAAGAATCTTTATTTTTCCCTGGTTTAATTCTTCAACAGCAACCGACAAAGGTTTGCTGACATTTCTGGTATTGATCAGAGGCTCTTCTCCGGCAATGATCTGTCTTGCTCTTTTGGAAGTTGCCATCACAATCGAATATCTGCTGTTGACTACCGGTGCTTCGCCGGGCTCAACCTCACTGTTGACTACCTTCATTAAATCGGAATACGATGGATGTAACATAATAAACTCCTTTCCTGTAAAAGCCTATTTAAAAGCTTCCAGTTCCTTTCTCATATTTTCAATGAACTCCTCATTTCTTTCCGGAGTATCATGTGCTGCCTGTATTAATGCATGCATTCTGGGAACACACTCTTCAAGCCGGTCATTGATCACAATGTACTCATACTCTTCAATACCTTCTGCTTCCTCCGATGCACGCTTTAATCTTTTTTCAATTACCTCAATACTTTCTGTACCTCTTCCCATCAGGCGTTTCTTTAATTCTACTGCACTCGGCGGCATCACAAAAAGCAAAAGCGCCGTAGGGAATTTCTTCTTAACCTTAAGAGCCCCCTGGATTTCAATTTCCAGAATCACATCACGTCCCTTTTCAAGCTGCTTTTCTACATACTCTCTGGGGGTTCCGTAATAATTGTCACAATAACTGGCATATTCAATCAACCCATCCTGAGCAATTGTCTTTTCAAACTCTTCCCTGCTGACAAAGAAATATTCTTTTCCCTCTTCCTCTCCGGGTCTGGGCTCTCTGGTTGTCATGGAAACAGAAAGCGCATAATTATCATAAGAATGCACCAGCTGCTTCATAAGAGTTCCTTTCCCTGCTCCGGAAAAGCCGGAAACCACAATCAATATTCCTTTACGTTTCATCTTCATTATCTCTGCTTTCTGCCTGTGCCCGCTGCGCAATGGTCTCCGGCAGAAGCGCCGAGAGGACCAGTTGACTGTTTTCCATAACAAGCACTGCTTTGGTCTTTCTTCCCTGTGTGGCATCAATTGCCGTTCCGGCTTCCCTTGCTCTCTGCACCAGCCTTTTAACCGGTGCCGAATCAGGACTTACAATGGCAATAATTTTGCTGGAATTGACAATATTTCCAAATCCGATATGAATCAGTTTATTCACAAAATCCCTCTACTCAATATTCTGAATCTGTTCCCGAACCTTTTCGATTTCTGTCTTCAACTCAATTCCACGATTGGAAATTTCCAGATCACTTGTCTTAGACAAAATCGTGTTTGCTTCCCGGTTCATTTCCTGTGCAATAAAATCAAGCTTTCGCCCAATACTTCCACCCTGTATCAGGGTCTGCCTTGTTGCTTCAATATGACTGCGGAGCCTTACCAACTCTTCATCCACACAAACCCTGTCTGCAAAGATTGTAACCTCCGTCAGCAGTCGGCTCTCATCTATCTTTGTATCCTCCAAAAGATCACGAACCTTTTCCGTGAGCTTCTGTCTGTACTCTGCAATAATCTGCGGCGAACGTTCTGAAATATAATCCACATGAGTAAGCATTCCGTCCAGTTTTGCAACCAGATCATCTTTTAAATGCTCACCTTCCCGGATTCTTGTTTCCACAAATCCCTCTGCCGCCCCCTTTATAGCACGCTCCAAAAGCTGCCAGAGTTGTTCTTCGTCAACAGTCTGTTCTTCCATAGAGAGAACTTCCGGGTATCTGGAGAGTGCAGAAACTCTTACGTCATTATCCAACGAAAAATCCTCTGCCATCTGCTTTAAATATTCCATATACTCTGCCGCAAGCTCTTTATTGTATTTCACGCAGATATTTGACTCCGTATAGTCCTCATAGGTGATAAAAATATCAACCTTTCCACGCTGAATATAATTTTTCAGCTCGTTTCTGATTGCCGCTTCAAAAAAATTCAGCTTTTTGGGCATCTTAATATTTACATCCAAATACCGGTGGTTCACGGACTTCATCTCTACCGTAATTTTACGCTGAGTCTCCTGTATTTCACATCTGCCAAACCCCGTCATGCTCTTAATCATGGCAATCCTCCCGCTTTTGTACATACCTTCTTTACATTATAGGCGAACTGCTTTAAAACGTCAAGGTGAATAAATCGCGGAAAACTTCCTCCATACTTCCACTTTGCGAAACCCGGGCAAGTTCTCATTTCGGATACCTTAGAGGAAATGCCGCATAGCCGCCCACATCGAGTACCATTATTTCCCAGTCTGCTTCCCCCGTAACCTCTAAATCCTGCCTTTCCCCGGAAGAAAGCCGGTAAACCTCAAATATATTTTTTTCAGTTAATCCCTCCTTATCAGAGTGTGGCTTACTATAATTGATATAAAGAAGAGTATCCGCATCCAAAAAGCCAACAGCAACGCAGCCATCTGTTCCGCAATATACATCGGCAGGCACTTCAAATGTCACTACTTCTTTGGTATTTACATTCACTCGATCCATCAAACAATTAAGCTTTTCGCCATCATCTTTATGATAAAAAACAGCTAAATAGGTTTCATCTTCTAACTCCATCCATTTGAAATCATTTACATATTCAGTTCCATATTCTGTTTCCTTTAGCTGATATAAAGTTTCACCTTCTCCTGAACGCAGAACGACTCCGGTGATAACTCCCCAGTCCGCTTCTTCCGTTCCCGTCAAAAACGCATAGCTTTGACCATCAGGTCCATATTCTGCCCTTACAGGACCAGAAAATCGAAAATCTCTCTGCCCGCATAAACAGTCATCCTCATTAATTTCATGAGGAGCAAAGTAAGCCGGTTCTAACAGTTTTCGCTCTCCGCTCTCTAAATCAAATTCATAAAGTCCTTTATCCATACAGACAAGTATTCTTGAAGCATCCGGTGTCACATCGCAAATATCAGATGTTCCAGGCGAAAATGAATAGAAATCTCCCATAAGCTCACGAAGATCACATAGCTGAGAAGCTTCTTTAAAATCTCTGTCCAAAAAATACAGTACCCCATCCAGCTCATAGACATAACCTCCCTCTACAAGACGTGGCTGCCTCATTCTCCATTCCAAGCATTCCGGCCGCTCTAACTCCTCATCCCAGATTTTAGAATCCTGTCTGAAAACCTCCCGAAGTATAAAATTGGGTGCTTCTGCCAAGAAGAAAATCTTCTGCTGCAGCTTTTCCTCCGCAAAGTAACAATCAATGGCAAAAAGAAAAGTGTCTGCATCGACCCTGATACAGCCATTATACCAATCAAACCAACTGATATACCAGTCATAACTCAGTATCCCCTTTTCACCATTCAATTTCACTATCGGTTCCACAAAATCTATTTTTTCGGGAAGGGAAATCTTATTCTGTATCTTCGACTCCTGTGCTGCCTGTGTCGCTTCTGACTCCGCTTTTTCCGGCTTCTCACTCTCCGGTTGTACTTCCCCTGATGCTTCCGGTTCTTCTGTCTCCTGCCCGCCCCACTCATTTAATCCATCAGAAACTGCACCATCTTCCACGGCAACGTTTTCAACTACAGGTACTTCTCTGTTGCCAACAGCAAGCCTTATGCACAGACCCAGAATGAAAATTCCTGCAATCGTTGAAATGATAATAACCTTTTTCTTCATCACAAAATATCTCCATCATAAAAGCAACTTCAACAAAATATATCTCTTACACAAAATGATTACTGCTTTTCAAATCGTATTGATTGTATACCGTCATCTTCTACAAACTTTCCATTGTCTGTTCTGATCAAATGAGTTCCAACAGGAAGATTTAAATACGGAATAATATCTTCATCATAATTGCAGATCGTATTTAATGCAAATATGTGAAAATTATCAGTATCATTCGAATACTCTTCACTCTCATCGCCTTTATAAAAGTGCCAGCCGCTATCGGGCTGATTTTCTATTGGTTCATCCCGAAACATATATCCGACTTTCCAGCCCTCTTTCGTTATCATATCTGAAACAATACACCCTTCACCATTTGGCTCATTCCAGGCAATCAATGGTTTAACATCAATCTTCAGGAATCCATCTTTACTTTTCTTTTTGAAGTTACCAAATAAACCCATTTCTTTCACCTCCACAGATTCCAACTTTGATGATATCATTATATCACAACTCACTGCTATCCGATATAATCATGTAATGCAAAGTCAGACAATTTCCCATTATGACAAATACACAATGCAAAATTAACGTTTAGCTGAATTTCAATTAGAAATGCGAAAACCCGGATATAAATCAAATTCTACGTCGCCGCACTCTCGTTCTATAAAAAGCGTAACAGCACTAAGTTCGAAAAAACCTCACTAAGTGCTGACGCTTTTTAAAGGGCTCCTTAAGAATTTGATTTATATCCGGGTTAAATTATTGACTAACGGAAAACCAACCAGCTAATGACTCCGCTACAGTTGTCTAATTCACTGTCTGGCTATTTGCTAAGAGGTGGAACATTCGACCTTAGTGAAGTTACCAGTTGGGCTTTGCGTCATTCGATAACCCAGCTCCGATGAAAAGAAATCCTTGAGGAAACAATTCGCGAACGCTTTATCAAGCAGTGTTTAGCACCAGTATGGCGCGAAAGGATTTCTTTTCATCGGAACGGACGTTTTGCATATGCATACCCAAGTTAAACATTAATTTAATGACGCTGTCAGATTATCAGCCCTGTCACGATTTCCCTGTTGTGGGAAATAAAAAGTTGCTATATAATGATAAGGATTGAAAGGAGTTATTGTTATGGCATTTGACGGAATTACGATTGCAGCCATTGCTAAAGAGCTTAAAGATTCTCTGCTTGGAGGGCGTATCTCCAAAATCGCACAACCGGAAAACGATGAGCTGCTTTTTACGATAAAAACAACGGAAGGCGGAAGCAAAAAGCTTCTTATGTCAGCGAACGCCTCCCTTCCACTGATCTACCTGACAGAAAAAACTAAACCCAGTCCCATGACGGCACCCGGATTTTGCATGCTCCTTCGCAAGCATCTTCAAAACGGGCGGATTACCGATATCACACAACCCGGGCTGGAGCGGATTCTCCATCTTCATATTGAGCATTTGGACGAAATGGGCGACCTTAAATGCAAACGCCTGATCATCGAACTGATGGGCAAACACAGCAATATTATATTTTTAGATGAGAAGGATATGATCATTGACAGCATCAAGCATATATCCGGCATGGTCAGTTCCGTCCGTGAAGTACTTCCCGGACGAACCTATTTCATTCCTCTCACCCAGGAAAAGAAAGATCCCCTTACTCTGGACCGTGCGATCTTTCAAAGTACCATGACTGCCGGAAAGTTTCCTATATACAAAGCTCTTTACAGTTTTTATACGGGCATATCTCCTTTTCTTGCTCAGGAAATTTGTTACCGGGCAGGGCTTGACGGCGATCTGTCCACTGATCTGTTTACAGCAGATTCTCAGGGTGCGCAGATGCTTGACCGGCTCTATGAATCCTTTTCTTCCATGATGGAACAGGTGAAAACGGGCGCTTTTTCCCCCGTTATTATCTACGAAAACGGAGAGCCTGCGGAGTATGCAGCCCTGCCGCTTACTATGTATAAAGAAGCTTCCCGTAAGGAAATCTCATCCATCAGCGCCCTGTTAGAACAGTATTATGCCGAAAAGAGTACGCATACCCGCATCCGCCAAAAGTCGGTGGATCTGCGCAAGATCGTTCAAACTGCTTTAGAACGGAATGTTAAAAAGTATGATCTCCAGCTCCGTCAGTTAAAGGACACAGAGAAAAAGGACAAATACCGGATTTACGGGGAGCTTTTGAACACTTATGGTTACGGGGTGCCGGAAGGTTCCAAAAAGACTGAAGCGCTTAATTATTACACCGGGGAAATGATCACTATCCCCCTTGATCCGCTTCTCACCCCCTCAGAAAACGCAAAGAAATACTTCGATAAATATGGTAAACTGAAACGAACTGCAGAAGCTCTTTCAAAACTCACACTTGAAGTGAAGGAAGAAATTGATCATCTGGAATCCATTCAGACCTCTCTCGATATTGCGCTGAAAGAAGAGGATCTCACACAGATTCGTGAAGAATTGATCGCCAGTGGCTATATACGCAGACGGGGACCCGTGAAAAAGGTCAAGATTACCAGCCGTCCTTTCCACTATTTAAGCAGTGACGGGTTTCATATCTATGTTGGAAAAAACAATTATCAAAATGATGAACTCACCTTTAAGTTTGCCACCGGAGGAGACTGGTGGTTTCATGCCAAATGTATGCCCGGTTCTCATGTGATTG
>CAMWJC010000082.1 GCA_947174495.1 uncultured Lachnospiraceae bacterium
TATTTACCGCTCTTACGATGAGAAACTACATCGAAGATAACTGCAATCAGGAGTACGCCGCCCTTTACAACATACTGCCAGGAATCGCCAATTCCCATGATGGACATTCCCATGTTGATAACGCCAAGTAACAGAGCACCAATGATAACACCCGGAATGGTGCCGCTTCCGCCATAAGCCGAAGCACCGCCGATGAAACAGGAACCGATTGCGTCCATTTCAAAAGAGGTACCTGTGGAACCGTTGACGGAACCTACACGTGCCAGACAAAGCAGACCGCATAACCCGGCAAGTAAACCCATATTTGCATAAGCAATGAAATATACTTTATTTGTGTTGATACCAGAAAGCTGGGTAGCCTTCTCATTACCGCCTACTGCATAGAAATAACGTCCAAATGCAGTTTTGGAAGTAATAAAATGATAGAGCAGACAGATTGCTACAACCCATACGAGCATAACGGAAATTCCCTTATACTGGGTGAGCAGATAGCAGTAAAATAAAAGCACAACGGAAATTACTGCGGTACGTCCGAAATCAGCAAATGCACTGTTTTGACGATACCCTTTTTTGGCTTTGTTGGCACGGGAAGAAATCGTGCTATAGATGATTAAAGCAACCACCAGAACACCTATTACAAGGGGAGACCAGATATGTGCATCTGTGTCAAGCCCTGGGATCTTAATATATGCTGTAAAAATATTCAAAAAGGTTTGATCCTGAACAGCTACGGTTTTGCTGTCCAGAATCAGACGGCCAAAACCACGGAAGATAAACATACCGCCCAAAGTCGTGATAAAAGGCGGAATCCTTACATAACCAATCCAATAACCTTGCCATATGCCGGCAGCAATACCAACCAGAATACATAAAGGAATGGTAAGGAAAACGCTGACATGGAGATTGGTGAGCAGAACTGCTGCCATACCGCCTACCATACAGATTACAGATCCTACTGACAGATCAATGTTACCGCCGGTCAGGATACAGAGTAACATACCGCATGCCATAACCAGCACATAGCCGTTTTGGAGAAGCAGGTTTGACATATTTTGTGCATATAACAGACGACCGCCTGTCAAAAAATAAAACAATATAAATACAATTACAAGGGCAATTACCATACTGTTTTTAGTCAGAAAAGCACCTAAATTAAATTGGCTGCCACCTGCATTTTCATTTTTCGTTGCCATGATTACAACACTCCTTTCGTTTTAAGCCGTGGCACTGATAATGTAGCTCATGATTTTTTCCTGAGTAGCGTCTTTGGCATCCAATTCTCCGCGTAGCTCGCCCTCATTCATGACATAGATGCGGTCACACATACCGATCAGTTCCGGCATTTCAGAAGAAATCATGATGACTGATTTCCCATCTTCCACCATTTTGTTGATTAGACAGTAAATATCATATTTAGCACCTACATCGATACCACGGGTCGGTTCATCCAGAATCAGAATATCCGGTTCTGCAAACATCCATTTACCAAGCAGAGCCTTTTGCTGGTTACCGCCGGACAGATTGCCTACTTTTTGCTCAATGGATGGGGTTTTTGTTCCCATTGCTTCTGTCATTTTTTCTGCAACATTCTTTTCGTTCGTTGTGTCAATGATTCCTTTCGAGCATACCTTATCCAGACGTGCCAGCGTTGTATTAAAACGAATGGATTCGCCAAGGATAAGCCCATTAACCTTTCGGTCTTCTGTAACATAAGCAATTTTATGGCGAATTGCCTGCTCCGGATTTTTGAGGTCAACTTTTTTGCCGTTCAGATACAGTTCTCCGCTGATATTTGATCCATAGCTTTTACCAAAAATAGACATGGCAAGTTCTGTACGTCCTGCGCCTTGAAGTCCTGAAAAGCCAATCACTTCGCCTTTATGTACCTTAAAGGAGATATTGTTATCTACAATCTTTTCATGGTAAAGAGGGTGATGAACTGTCCAATTCTTAACTTCCAGTCTGACCTCATTCTGAACCTTATGTTCGCGAGTCGGATAACGGTCATCCATAGGACGGCCGACCATACCCTTGATAATGCGGTCTTCGCTGAATTCATCAACTCCTTTTACCAGAGTTTCAATCGTAGAACCATCACGAATGATCGTTGCCTTATCCGCGCAGTAGATAATTTCGTTTAATTTATGTGTAATAATGATTGATGTCAATCCGTTTTTCTTAAATTCTATCAAAAGATCCAAGAGCATCTTTGCATCTTCATCATTTAGTGAAGATGTTGGTTCATCTAAAATAAGCAGTTTCACGTTCTTGGAAAATGCTTTTGCGATTTCTACAAGCTGCTGCTTACCAGTTCCGATATCTTTGATCAGAGTTTGGGCAGATTCATTTAATCCGACCTGCTTCATATGCTTTTCCGCATCATTATAAGTAAGGTCCCAGTCAATATGACCCAATTTATTCTTTTTCTCATTTCCAAGAAACATATTTTCGCCAATTGTAAGAAGCGGAATTAAAGCCAGTTCTTGATGAATAATGACGATTCCTTTTGATTCACTGTCCTTTAGTGTTTTGAATTGGCAAAGCTCTCCATTATAATAAATTTCACCGGAATAGCTTCCTACAGGATATGTACCAGACAATACATTCATCAGTGTGGACTTCCCTGCGCCGTTCTCGCCGATCAGTGCATGGATTTCGCCTCGCTCAACGACCAGATTTACATTATCCAGTGCTTTTACTCCCGGAAATTCCTTGGTAATGGATTTCATTTCCAATATAGTATCACCCAAAAGATTTCCTCCTCTCCTTCTTATCATATCATCCATAAAACCAAATGCCGGTATGCTTCGCAAACCGTCTTATTGAATAAAAAAGAAAGGCGGGACAGATGCCCGCCCCCTTTCAGGTTTATAATATGACGTTCAACTTCATTAGTTTGCGGATAAATATCCGTCATCACCCATGGTGTACAGGCCTGTATCAACCAGCTCCTGCAGATTATCCTTGGTGATTACATTCGGTACAAGCAGGAAAGAAGGACACTTATTTCCTGCGGAAGTCTCATAAGACTCTGTGTCATATGCGCACTCGATTCCAAAAGAATTAGCTAAAGATGCATCGATTGTATCACCTGCAAGCATTGCCTTTGCAAGACCTAATGTAACGATAGACTCGTTGCTTACGTTCTTGTATACTGTCATTGTCTGAACGCCGTCAACGATGTTCTTTAAGTTAGCCTCATCACCGTCCTGACCTGTGATTACTACGGAGTTGGAACCTGCATAGTCAGAAGTAATAGCCTGTGCAACGCCTAATGCAGTAGAGTCATTAGAGCAAAGCCATACATCAAGCTGTGTGCCATCTGCGTAATAGGAAGAAAGAACGTTCTGTGCTCTTTCAAGAGCTGTGTCTGTATTCCACTGTGCAGTAGCAACGGTATCGAAGTCAATCTGACCGGATACAATATTAAGTGTACCAGCATCAATATAAGGTCTCAGAACATCCACAGCGCCGTTGTAGAAATAACCTGCGTTGTTATCAGCCGGATCGCCTGCTGTGATCTCCAGATTGTATACCTTATCTCCTGCATTAGCAAGATCGAGCTCTTTCTCAATAAATTCGCCCTGTAACTTACCAACTGTGTAGTTATCAAATGATACATAATAGGAAACCGCGTCGTTCAGGATCAGACGGTCATAAGAGATAACCGGAACATTTGCTTCAGCAGCCTCATTCATAGCTGTGTTTAATGCTTCACCGTCAATAGCTGCAACGATTAAAAGGTCAACACCGTCTGCAAGCATGTTCTGAATATCATTTACCTGTCTTCCGGAATCATTGTCGGAGAAGGTGAGAATTGTTTCAAAGCCTGCTGCCTTGAACTGCTCATCCAGATATGCACCGTCACGATTCCAACGCTCCAGAGACTGTGTCGGCATGGAAATACCGATTTTTCCTCCGGCAGTAGTTTCTGTTTGTGTGTTGTTTGCCGGAGCTTCCGCCTGTGTATCGTTTCCTGCATTGTCTGCTGTTGAAGTAGAGCCGCCGCTAGAGCAGCCAACTAACAATGAAGCGACCATTGCGACACTTAATAAAGCGCCAAGTAATTTTCTTTTCATCTTATTAATCCTCCCTTTTATTTAAGATATTGTAAATATAACACAAAAGAAACTAGATAAATTTGCTTTGTTCTGTACATTTTTTTCTTATACTTACACTTCATAGCACATAAAACAGGACAAAATTGCGATTGCAATTTTGCCCTGTGCAAAAAAATCCTATATTGCTACATCAGTTTTGGTCATGGCATTTTATCCGGTACATTCAGATAAACATCTTCCTTCAAATGAAAGCCGCTGTTGATTATTACATCATTAATATTGTCTTTCGTCACGCTGATCGGTTCCAAACCAACATAGGGAACCAGGAAGCTTCCGTTGTCAAGCACGGTCACATCTTCTCCTGTTATTTTTTGCCCCTGCGCTAATGCAACTGCGCATTCTGCTGCCCGCTGAGCAAGCTTCTCCACAGGCTTGTAGACGGTCATAAGCTGTGTTCCCTCCACGATTCTTTGGCAAGCCTCTAAATCTGCGTCCTGACCTGTCACCAGCACTTTGCCGGCCAGCCGTCTTTCAGCAAGAGCCGGTACGACTCTGCTGGCAATGTCATCATTACCGCACATAATGGCGTCTGCCTTAAAAACCGTATCCATGTGCTCATAGATATACTCTGCGGCCAGCTCTGCCAGCCACCCGTCTGCATGGAAGGAGTCAAGGATTGTAACTTCGTTCTCCTGCATGGTTCTCCTGAATTTTCCTTCAACAAGCGACACATTATTGTCTGCGGTGGTACCTCCCAGCATCAGAACCGATCCCCCGGCAAGGCCTTGGTCGATCAGTGCCTCTGCCATCATCCCGCCAACTCTTGTGTTATCAAAGGATATATACAGATCCACATCAGAATCTTTGATCAGCCGGTCATAAGCGATTACTTTGATGCCTTTTTCCTTTGCTTTGTTCACGGAAGAGCGCAGTCCGTCCGAGTCAACGCAGATGATCACAATGACATCCATCTCTTTTTCAATAAAATAATCAATCTGTTTCTTCTGCTCCGCCAGATCCCCGTTGGCATTTTGGACATTAACTTCCGCTCCCAGTTCCTTTGCCGTGGATACAAACACGTCCCGGTCCCGCTGCCATCTTTCGATGACAAAGGAGTCAAAGCTCATGCCAATTTGTATTTTCTTTGTTTCCTGTGTCTGTGTCGGTCTGTTTTTCTGATTTGCATTCCCGCAGGATGTCAGGAGTAATAAAAGACACAAAATAAATGTCAGTTTTCCTTTCATTTTAAATCCTTTCCGGTTTGCTGTATGTAAGGTGTCCAGATGAATTACGGTACATTACCGTAAGTTGTTATATGCTTTTGTATTCCGTCGGTGTTACACCGACATTTTTCTTAAAGGAACGGCTGAAATAATTGGGATCGGAATACCCGCACATGGAGCAGATTTCCTTCATGGAATACTCTGTTGTGCTTAGTAGTTCTTTGGCTTTATCTATGCGAATGCCTGTCAGGTATTCGATAAAGTTCTCCCCAGTGCCCTCTTTAAAAATTTTGCTGAAATAGTAAGGACTGATATTTGCCACTCTAGATACTTCATCTAAAGAAATATCTCTGTTGAAATTATTTTTGATATACTCCTTGGACATTTCTATAATGCTGTTAGATTTTTCTTCCCGCTTCCTTAAGCTGTTCTGGCTTGCATCCGTAATCTTTTCCTGAAACCATTTCTTCAGAGTATGCAGGTCACTGGTGCCCATAAGGGTTGGAAGATAATCCTGCCTGGAATGAAATCGATAAGTCATACCACCTTTTTCGTATGCAATATGTTCTGCCCATAGAGCAAATTCCAGTATTTTGAGACGTATTTCCATGATGCTGTCCGGGTTGTTATCCGCCATCCAGTCAAAAAAGCTTCCTGCCGTGGAACGAGCGTGGTTGACTTCTCCTTTTTCCACTTCTTCAAATAGCCGTTTTTCCAGATGAATCGGATAATCGTCTGCATAGTCACAGCCAATAGGAAGATCGTCTGCGTGGGCAACACTTCCTGTTGTAATTGTCAGCGCATTGAGGGCCTCATTGTAAGACTCTGACATTTCCAGCAATTCTCTTACTCGGCCAATACCAATGCGAAAACTAATATTTGTTTTTCTGCGCATATGACGGATAAGCTCACGGGTCCTTTCGATTAGCTCAATTCTTTCATTGTAATCCATCTGTTCCCTTTTATAAGGAACCAGGACCGCCAGTTTATTAGCCATGACCGTTCCCACAATACAGTCAAAGTATTCCTTCAGGTATTCCCGTACTTCCAGATAATGCTGCTGCATTTTAACGCTGCTTCCCACGGCATTGGTCATATGGCTGCCAATCTGTCCATCCCCGCACACTATAACGATCATGTAGGCATAGCGTGCATTTAGCCCCAATATTGTTTTGTAATTGTCAATATCTTCTGCAAAGTTTTCCTGCAGCAGTATATCGTAGATCAGACCGCTTTCTATGATTGGGATGACGGTTTCCAGCTTTTCTTTGACAATGAGATCATTACTCCGTTTTTCCCGTTCTCTGTCAACCATCTCCATACCCTTTTTCAGGACGGTAATAATTTTTGTCCGTTCCATGGGTTTGGTAATGTATTCAATTACGCCTAGTTTGATGGACTCCTTTGCATAATCAAATTTGTCATAGGCAGACATGACAATAAAAAGAATATCGTTGTTGTTCTTACGAATCTCTTTCATTGCTTCTATTCCATTGATTCCCGGCATTTGAATATCCATAATGGCAATATCCGGACGGAATTTCTCAGCCAGCTCAATCACGCTTCTGCCAGTTTTGGCATATTCAACAACACAGGAATCACCAAATTCTTTTTTGATAATAAAATTTAATGAGTCAATAACGATGCCTTCATCGTCTGCCAGCATGATTTTATACATGTTCTTCCTCCCGTTCCCTGCTCGGTAAATAGATAATAACCTCTGTTCCTTGGTTCTGACCACCACTGACAATAGACATGACGTTTTCACACTCCGTAAAAAGCTCTAGACGGGCAATCACGTTATCCATGCCAATACCGTTAGATCCTGCAGCAAGTTCCTCTTCCCGGTAGGTACCGCTGAGAACCTTATCGATGGTATCGGAACTCATTCCGATGCCGTTATCCCGAATGCTGATGCGTATAACATCATCAATCTGATAAACATTAAGCCAAATTCGTCCTTCTCCTGCCATCTCGCGAATACCGTGGTTAACACAGTTTTCGACAATCGGCTGCAGAATCATACTGGGAACTTCCACCTGCATAAGAGAAGGATCGACCTTTTTCTCATAATGGATATCCCCTGAAAAACGAACATTCAAAATATAGATGTAGTTATCTACTAACTCAATTTCTTCTTGGATTGTAACAGTTACATTGTTCTTTTTAACATTGTAGCGGAAAAACTCGGCCATATTCTGTACATATTGGTATGTTTTGTCAGCACCTTCCAGCATAGCAAGCTGAGCTCCGGCATTTAAGGTGTTAAACAAAAAATGAGGATTAATCTGCGCTTGAAGATATTTCAGCTGGGCATCCTTTAAATGTGCCTCCATAAGTAGTTCTTTTTCCTTCATAATGCGCTCTACTTCCATACTGTGACGGATACGTTCTATGTAGTCCCGGATGCTGATTACCATTTGGTTGAAAGCTCCGCTCACAACGCCAATTTCATCCTGTGTCTTAACATTCAGCAGCTCTACTTCAAAATTGCCCTTTGCCACCTCATCAGCGGATTTAGCCAGTGTCTTGAGCGGACTGATAATGGCGCCAACCAGTTGAGTAATAATGCACACATTTGTGATGATGACCAGAATGATCACAATGATTCCTACCATTTCAAATAATCGAAATGCGTGTGACAGCTTCGTATAATTTTCGGAATTGTTCTTAAACTGTTGGTTGTTCAGGCTGTAGATGTAGGTATTGATGTAATCATACATCTGCGTTGCATTTTCGTACCGTGTTCTGTATTTTTCAACATTGCGTCCTCTTTTTGCATCAATGGTCTGATCAGCTATTTCCAGGTATTGACCGGACATGTGCTTGATATTCCTTTTCATGCGGTCAAAGGAAATGCCGTTTACTTCATCAGTCAGTCCTTCCATAAGCAGCATATAATCCTGTGAATTTCGGTAATATTCTTCCAGAGAATCACTGGTTTTGGCGTTCAAATAATCTGTCATGCTGTTTTGGATGGCATCTAAGGTCTCTGATAATTCATTGAGATTCAAGTTATCCCGATAGACCATTTCCATTTCGCCGGACATCCGGTTGATTCCCAGAATCAAAAGAAGATTAACCAGACAGAAGAGCAGGTTTGTTAGTATATAAATACTGCTGATTTTGACCTGAAGCGACAGATTGGAAAGAATATGCAGTTTCTTACTCATTTCCCAAAGCACCTCCGCTCAGATAGTCCTTTACATTATCTTTATTGATCAATTCAATGTCGGTAATAAAATATTGGCTTGTATTGCCGAAGGTATTGTATTCTGTTAAAGCCTCCACACAATATTTTCCCATTTGTGGGGCATCGATTGCAACGGTTGCAAAAATCACATTTCTGTCAATAGCTTTCAAGATCGTATCAGAATCATAGTAGCCCAGAATATGAATTTGCCCTACTTTATTGTAGTCCACCACTGCCTGATAGACACAGGTAGTATTCAGTTCATTGAGACATACAATAATGTCAGGCAGATCCTTTTCCATAAAAATATCCCGTATGGATTCTTCTACGGAAAAGGCATTGGTATCATCGATGGAGACAAGAGACAACTCAATGTCTAAATCCTCACGCTTTTCATTTTCAATGGTTTCCTGAATTCCGGAACAGAGGATATTTTGCCCGGAATCCTGAGAATGAGCATTTACCAGAACAGTTATTTTGACAGGGCAGCGAACCACTGTCTCTGTCCACATTAATCGCTCTCCGTTTTCATTATACAGTGGGATTACCTGAACTTTTGCTTTGGGAAGCTGCTTCGTGCGTACGATCTCAAGTACCTGTCTGCCGTATTCTCTGCCAAGGTCATAACTGCCGCTTCCTACGAAGGTACACCGATTACTCTGGGTATTATCTCCATACAGTGTAACAACCGGGATCTCCTGCGCTGCTGCTTCATTGATGAGTTCTGTCATTTCACTGCTCTCGTCTGCAGCAACAATAATACCGTCCACCTCCGATGCGATGGCAATCCGTATCATATCCTCTTTGGAATAATTACTGCCAAAGGTGTCATTCAAAAGGTCCACATAACTGTTTTGCGCAAGTCCCTCTTCATAAGCGCCTTCATAAACGGATTTCCAGAAAGAAGAATTATCATTCTCGGCAATCATAATGTAATATTTATCATACCGGTTAGGATCAGAATTTTGCGAAAAGTAATCTAAATACATGGTGAAAGCGAAAACCCCCATGATTGTTGTGGCAATCAGCAGGAGTATGGACAATCCCAAATAAGATATATATTTCTTGGTTTCATTTGTTTTTTCATTCATAAAAAATGCCTTTATAATAAATGGAATTACAAACATATTTT
>CAMWJC010000083.1 GCA_947174495.1 uncultured Lachnospiraceae bacterium
TTGGGAAAGACTAAATTCCATCCCAAGGTGGAATTTAGTTTTGCAAATGAGAAAATATGAAAAATGGTCTATTTGTAAATTGTAGTTTTCAGAAAACTATGTTAACATTGAAAAGATAATAAAAAAGTAGTTTGGGTGGTATAAACCGTGAAAAAGAAAGAATTTACCAACTGGATAGATGAGCGATTGGTATATTTGGATGGTGCAACTGGGTCTAATCTGATGAAGAGAGGCATGCCGTCGGGGGTATGTCCTGAAATGTGGATTATGGAGAATCCGGATATTCTGATCGGTTTGCAAAAAGAATATGTAGAGGCGGGCAGTAACATTCTTTATGCGCCAACCTTTACAGCAAACAGGATTAAACTGAGAGAATATGGTCTGGAGGACAGAATTAAAGAGATCAATGAGAAATTGGTCGGTTTGTCAAAAACAGCGGCATCAGACAGGGCGCTGGTTGCCGGTGATATCACTATGACTGGTAGAAGTCTGGCTCCTATGGGAGATATGGATTTTGAGGAATTGATCCGGATTTATAAAGAACAGATTACCTTCTTGGAACAAGCAGGGGTGGATCTTTTGATTATAGAGACCATGATGAGTCTTCAGGAGACAAGGGCAGCGCTGATTGCGGCTAAGGAGGTCTGTGAGCTTCCTGTTATGGCAACACTTACTTTTGAAGGTGATGGAAGAACCTTGTACGGAACGGATGCGGTGACAGCGGCGGTAACGTTGGAAAAGCTTGGAGCGTCGGCAGTAGGAGCCAATTGCTCTACCGGACCGGACAAGATGAGAAATCTGATCGGACAGATGGCGCAGGCAGTTTCCATACCAGTCATTGCAAAGCCCAATGCCGGAATGCCGGCATTAAATGAACTTGGAGAAACGGTTTATGATATGGATGCAGATACGTTTGCCAGGGAGATGCTGCCGCTGGTGGAGGCAGGTGCATGCATATTAGGTGGGTGCTGCGGAACATCACCGGAATATATTAAAGCGCTGGTAAATGCCACGGCGGGCAGGAAAGTGGAACCAAAATTCCGGAAAGGGATACGTTATTTGACCAGTGAGCGCAGTGCAGCGGCATTTGACCTTAATTCTCCTTTTATGGTGGTCGGAGAGCGAATTAATCCCACCGGAAAGAAAAAACTTCAGGCACAGCTGAAGGAAGGAAAGCTGGATATGGTACTTTCCTTTGCGGAGGAGCAGGAAGCGTGTGGAGCTTCTTTTCTGGATATTAATATGGGAATGAGCGGAATTGATGAGAAGGAAATGATGCTTAAGGTTCTGGATGAAGTAACGGTTGCTTCTAATCTGCCGCTGGCTATTGATTCCAGTCATGTGGAGGTAATCGAAGCGGCTCTCCGCAGATATCCGGGACGGGCACTGATAAATTCCATATCAGGAGAAGAGGAAAAACTTCAAAAGCTTTTGCCTATTGCACAGAAATACGGAGCTATGTTCATTCTTTTACCTCTGTCAGATAAAGGGCTTCCTGACAGCCTGGAGGAAAAGATTTCGATAATAGACAAGATTAGCAATGCGGCGCTTTCGATGGGGATGTCCAGAGAGGATATTGTCGTGGATGGGCTGGTAACCACGGTAGGCGCAAATCCGGCTGCCGCAAAAGAAGTTCTTGAAACTATTCGATATTGCAGGGAGAATGGATTTGCCACAATTTGCGGGTTATCAAATATTTCATTTGGTCTGCCGGAGAGAAGCTTTGTTAATACTGCATTTTTGACCATGGCAATCAGGGAGGGGCTTACCATGGCAATTGCAAATCCATCCCAGGAGCTTTTGATGAATATTGCGTTTGCTTCAGATCTGCTTATGAACAAGCCGGATGGCGACATTCGTTATATTCAGCGTATGGAAGAATACAAAGAAAGCAGACCGGTTGTGGAAAAGATACAGGCACCAGTAATAAAAGATCATGTAAATTCTGAAAAAACAGAGGATCAACCGAAGGATATTGTTTATCAGGATGTACTAAAGGGAAATAAAAAACAGATTGCGGAACATACAAAGATATCCATGGAAAATGGCAGAGAAGCCTCGGATATTTTGAATGAACTATTACTTCCGGCGATTAATGAGGTGGGAGAACTGTTCGACAAGGGGAAATATTTTTTACCTCAATTGATTGCCAGTGCAGAGGCAATGAAGCTTGCCATCGAATATCTGGAACCTTTTCTGGCTAAAGGGCAGGCATCGGAGGAGATGCCGGTAGTGGTTATCGCTACGGTGCAGGGAGATATTCACGATATCGGAAAGAATCTGGTTGCCCTGATGCTGAAAAATTATGGATTTCAGGTGATCGATCTTGGGAAAGATGTTCCCAGAGAAGTGATTGTAGAAGAGGCCGTCAGAAGAAATGCACAGATTATAGCTCTTTCCGCTCTTATGACAACCACTATGCAGGAGATGAAAAGGGTTGTAGATTATGCCAGAGAGAGAAAGATTTCCGCTAAAATCATGATCGGCGGAGCTGTGATCACGGAAGATTATGCCAGGGAAATCGGAGCAGACGGATATTCAAAAGATGCAGCAGACGCGGTACGTGTGGCAAAACAGCTTTTGGCTCAAACAGCGGAGAACTAAGGAAAGGATAAAGGTGTTTAAAATGATGGAAGAATCTTATTTAGAGGAATTGGTTAAAAACTCAAAAAAGCAGCTTTTTTATGACAGAATTAAGACATTAGCAGCGCTTGTAATTGCTGCAGGTATGATTTATTGCGCAATTATTGTGCTGCCTTCGTTTATGAATACTGTACAGCATGCCAACCAGGTTATGGCCCAGGTATCTGATACCATCACACTGGCAAATGAGGCAATTGGGAGCATCACAGAAATGAGCAAGTCCATTACCGATATGGGTGATAATATGGATACTTTCATTACGGATAATGAAGAGACTGTAAGTGAAGTGATGAAAAAGCTGGAAGAGGTGGATTTTGAAGGCCTGAATAAAGCGATCAAAGATTTGGGTGATGTGGTAGAACCTTTTGCAAATTTCTTTGGAAAGTTTAAGTAAAATACAGAAAGGAAATGAAAAATGATAGGAGCAGATGCAATCGTAAAGTGTTTAGAAGAAGAGGGCGTTGAGTATGTATTTGGGTATCCGGGAGTGGCAATTTGTCCCTTTTATAACAGTATTCTCGACTCGTCCATAAAGACAATATTGATAAGGACAGAACAGAATGCAGCCCATGCAGCAAGCGGTCTTGCAAGGGTATCAGGAAAAATCGGTGTCTGTGCCGTTACCTCCGGCCCCGGAGCAACCAATGTGATCACCGGCATTGCAACGGCTTTTGCGGACAGCATTCCGCTGGTTTGTATTACCGGACAGGTAAACTCTGAATTGATCGGAAGCGATGTGTTTCAGGAAGCAGATATCACCGGAGCGGTGGAATCTTTTGTTAAATACAGCTATCTTGTACGGAACGTTCAGGATATTCCTCGGATTATCAAGGAAGCGTTTCATATTGCAGGAACGGGAAGGAAAGGTCCGGTTTTGATCGATGTACCCATTGATGTACAGAATGCGGAAATTAAAAAGTTCTCATATCCTGAGTCCATTTCCATGCGTACTTATAAGCCCACTGTGAAGGGAAATATGGTGCAGATCAAAAAGGTTGCTGCTGAGCTTGAAAAGGCAAAAAGACCGCTAATCTGCGTAGGTGGCGGCGTTCTGCTTGCAGACGGTGAAAAGGATCTGATTCGTTTTGCTGAGAAGCATCAGATTCCGGTGGTTTCTACTATGATGGGGATTGGCGTGATGCCTACCAGACATCCTCTATACTTTGGTATGGTGGGAAATAACGGAAAACCATACGCCAATCGTGCCATGAATGAGTCAGATCTGTTGATCATGGTAGGAGCAAGAGTGGCGGATCGAGCAGTGAATCAGCCGGATCTTATTACAGAAAACAAAGTGTTGATTCATATCGATGTGGATCCAGCAGAGATTGGTAAAAATGTGGGGCCAGCCATTCCGCTCGTGGGAGATGCAAAACATATTTTTGAGGATTTACTGGAACAGGAGATTATCGGTGAACATGGAAAATGGCTGGAAGTTTTAGATGATTACCGGACCTGTATGGTGCCGAGGAGAAATCCGGATCCGGCATATGTAGATCCGGCGGCATTTATTACCCTGCTTTCCGAAAAAATGCAGGATAATGGCATTTATGTTGCGGATGTCGGGCAAAACCAGATATGGTCCTGCGGATATCATATTGTAAAAGAAGGAAAATTTCTCACCTCCGGAGGGATGGGAACCATGGGATATTCTATTCCGGCCGCTATGGGAGCCAAGCTTGCTGACAGAAGCAGACAGGTTATTGCGGTCTGCGGAGACGGTTCCTTCCAGATGTCTATGATGGAGCTTGCAACGATCTGCCAGCATGACATTCCGGTTAAGATCATTGTACTGAAAAACAATTATCTGGGCATGGTGAGAGAGTACCAGCATTATACTTATAAAGACAATTATTCTGTAGTAGATTTATCAGGAAGTCCTGATCTAGAGAAGCTTTCTTCGGCATACGGAATTAAATTCCTCCGTCTTGAGACAATGGAACGGGCAGAAGAAATGATTGATCAATTCCTTGAAAATGACGAATCCGTGCTGATGGAATGTGTGATCAATCCGATGGATTTGGTGAAATAAAGGAAGTTGGTGAAATTAGTTTTTACAGATCATGTGAGAATGGAGGACTATATGAAGAAAATATATTCTGTATTAGTGGAAAACCGTTCCGGTGTGCTCTGCAAGGTTGCCGGGTTGTTTTCCAGAAGATGCTTTAATATTGATTCCCTTGCAGTGGGAGAAACCGATGATCCGGCTGTGTCCTGTATGACCATTGTGAGTAGTGGGGACAAGCGTACAATTGAGCAGATTGAAAAGCAGCTTAACAAGAAATTGGATGTCATCAAGGTAAAAACCTTTGATGAGAGTGTGAGTATCAGCCGGGAGCTTCTTCTTATGAAGGTAAAATATAATAAGTCAAACCGGAGAGACATCATGGAGATTTGTGAGATTATGAACGCTCATATTGTAGATATGTCTAAGAATATGATGTTGATTCAAATGTGTGATATTCCGGAGCGGGTTCAGCTCCTGATTGGCATGTTTAAAACGGTGAGCATTGTGGAAGTGGCGCGTACCGGAACCCTTGCACTTCAGAAATGTAACGAAACGGATTAAAATAAATCAAGAAACCTATTAATTGTGTAAGTTGACTTTTGCACGGTAACTTGATAGAATAGTGGACGAATGTTAAGGAGGATGAAAAGTTGCGTAAAAAGGTTTTTCAGCTTTTGGTAGACAATACCTCCGGTGTGCTGAGCCGGATATCAGGACTTTTCTCAAGAAGAGGTTATAATATTGAGAGTATTACAGCGGGGCTGACGGCAGATCCCCGGTTTACCAGAATCACAATTGTGGCCTCCGGCGATGATGAGATTCTTGATCAGATTGAAAAGCAGGTTGCAAAGCTGATCGATGTAAGAGATATTAAGGAATTAAAGCCTGAAAGCAGTGTATACAGGGAGCTTGCTCTCATTAAAGTCAGAACGAACAGTGAGCAGAGACAGGGAGTTATAGCAGTTTCAGATATTTTCCGTGCCAAGATTATTGATGTGGCTGCAGACAGTCTGATTATTGAACTTACCGGCAATCAGGACAAAATCGATGCATTTATTGATCTTTTGGACGGATATGAAATACTGGAGATTGCAAGAACCGGTATTGCAGGTCTTGGCAGAGGAACAGAGAATGTCACTTATTTGTAATGTTGTTACTTAAAGCCGGAAACGGCATGAAAATAATTTATAAAAAGAAAGCTTTTTCGAAAGGAAGAAGCTTCTCAGTGAGAAAGGAGTCATACAAATGGCAAATATTTATTATCAGGAAGACTGTAATCTGTCCTTATTGGAGGGCAAAACAATTGCAGTGATTGGCTACGGAAGTCAGGGACATGCACACGCATTAAACGCAAAGGAATCCGGATGTCATGTGATCATTGGTCTTTATGAGGGATCCAAATCATGGGCAAAGGCAGAAGCTCAGGGCTTTGAAGTATATACGGCGGCAGAGGCTGCTAAGAAAGCAGATATCATCATGATCCTGATTAATGATGAGTTACAGGCAGCTATGTACAAAAAGGATATTGAACCCAATCTGGAAGAGGGAAATATGCTGATGTTTGCACACGGCTTTAATATTCATTTTAATCAAATTGTTCCTCCGAAGAATGTAGATGTTACCATGATCGCTCCTAAGGGCCCCGGTCATACCGTAAGAAGTGAATATCAAGCTGGCAAGGGTGTTCCCTGTCTGGTAGCGGTTCATCAGGATGCAACAGGCAAAGCTCTTGATAAGGCACTTGCATATGCACTTGCAATTGGTGGAGCTCGTGCAGGAGTATTGGAAACCACTTTCAGAACCGAGACGGAAACAGATTTGTTTGGTGAACAGGCTGTTCTCTGCGGCGGTGTTTGCGCGTTGATGCAGGCAGGTTTTGAAACCCTGACAGAGGCTGGTTATGACCCCAGAAATGCATATTTTGAATGTATTCATGAAATGAAGCTGATTGTTGACCTGATTTATCAGTCCGGCTTTGAAGGAATGAGATATTCCATTTCCAATACGGCAGAGTATGGTGATTATGTTACAGGTCCTAAGATCATCACAGAAGAAACCAAGAAGACTATGAAGAAGATCTTAAAGGATATTCAGGACGGCAGCTTTGCAAAAGAATTCCTGCTTGACATGTCTTCAGCAGGGGGACAGGCTCATTTTAAGGCTATGAGAAAGTTAGCTGCTGAGCATTCATCCGAGCAGGTAGGTAAAGAGATCCGTAAACTGTACAGCTGGAATAATGAGAGCGATAAGCTGATCAATAATTAATGTAAATTGTATTCTGACATAAACAAGGCCATCCGCATAAAAGCAGATGGTCTTGTCTTTTGTACTAATATAATAAAATGATTTGTAAAGCAGTTTTCATACCTGTTTAATTGGTCTCAAAAGTGCAGTGTTCTAAAAAGGGGATCATAATCTCTTTTAAATCTTCCGTAAAATTTTCCCGGCATGTCAATTCGATGCATACTGCGCTTTTGTTGCAGGCACCGAAAACTGATACACCCCTGGCATATGGATTGTCAGTTCCGGTAAAGTGATAGGAAATCATGGTATAAGTCTGGCTGTTGCAGGTAATTTCTTCTTCTGCAAGAACTTCATAATTATTTTTCCCTGTTGCCAGCCATTTTCCCATGTTTTCCGAAGCGCGATTGGGAGAGGAGTATTCTCCCAGCAATAAATAAAGATGGGCGTCATACAGATCTACCGTATTGCCATCACTATTTTCAAATGGTATGGAATCACCGATAGTCCATGTGGCATAGTATAGGCCATCGGATGACAGTGTATCGCGGTTTTCCAATAGGGTGAAACGATTGTCAGAATTTTCGATTGTCAGACTATGACCAATCTTTGCATAGCCAAAATCGGACCAGGTATCATTTAAAGGTTCCGGAGTGAGCAGAGAGCTTGAACAGCCGCAAAGCAGAAATGATAAGAAAAAAATACAGATAAAAAATTTAAGTTTCATGTGAAGATCTCCTTATTAAACGGTTAATTTTCTGATATGGTCAGAGCATCTTGATAAATCGTTTCCCACAGGTCGCTGCATTTGTCGGCATGAAGAGTTGTTTTGTCGGTGAAAAAGCATCGTCTTCCGACAGAAAAAGAGGAGAGAAGCTCCTGGTTGCTTCCGGATACCGTTTCCCCAAGTATTGTAGTGGAATAAGTGCCCAGATCTTGACTGGAAAGGAGCCGGCAGTCCGCCCAGCTGAAAACTTTATCCTTTGCGGAATAATCTGTAATGTCCGGACAACTTCCGTCAGAAGCAGCAAGAAGCTGAAATTCCCGTTGAAACAGCTCAGGATCCTCCATTAGGAAAAAATAGCTGTCACAGTTGGAAATATCGCCAATCAGAGTAATCTCTGATGCATATTCATAGTAGGCAGTTTCCATATCAGAAGTTTGCGAGCTGTCTACATATTGATTAATGCGGACAATTATTTCACCGTCTTCGTTAAAATCGGATGCAATAGCGGTAAATGCTTTCTCCAAGGCCGTTACCGTTTCGGGAGGCAACGGAGTTTTTCCAATGTAGGCGACCTGAAAATCAGGTTCTTTCGTCCACCACCCCAAGGCATCTCCTGAAACATGAATTATAATGCCAAGAAGAAGAATACCGCAGACCACATACCATTTGTAATAATACCACCAGTTTTTCCACTTTTTTCGTTTTTGCTGCTTTGGTGTCTCGGGCTGAGTGGGAGGGGAGGCTTCTTTTTGTATTTCCGGTTTGTCAAAGCTTCCTATACGCATAATTTACTCCTGTCTTCCGAAGGATTCGGATGTGGTTCCGCCATATGAATAAGAAACAGGAAGACATATGAGTGGCGGTTTTGTCTGCATGTTTCCCTGAAGGAGAAGCTCTACACACATTTCGGCAATTTCGGATACGGGTTGTACAATAGTAGAACAGACATAATCTTTAATTCCAAAATGTCTGATGCCATCAAAGCCTATAATCTGAACATCTTCAGGTACTTTCTGATTTAGTTTGTGAAGAATTTGGATGACGGAATATGCAAGGTCATCCGTTACGCAAAAGATTCCATCAAAGGTTAATTTTCCGCGATCAATATGTTCTGATAGAAATTTCTCAAATTCTTCATGAGGCTCCCCGTCATTTAAGATTTTCATTTCATAATTAAGCCCCCGCACGAGACAACCATTTTCAAATCCGGCTTTTCGTTTGTTCGGTTCATTGGTCAAAGAAGAGCCGGTTCGGAGAAATGCCACATTTTTACAACCCAGATCAGCCAGCTTTTCGGCGGCAAGTTGACCGCCGGCAAAGTTATCGCTTGCAACGCAGGGAATTTTAGGACCCATAGAACGGTCAATAGCGATAAAAGGGATGCTTTCATCTACTACCAGATTAGGGTTATAGGTCAGGCCGATGATGCCGTCAACTTTATTTTGCTGCGCCATGTTCACGTATTCCTGTTCAAGTCCCAAATCAGAATCGGTGGAACAAAGGAGCATACGATACTTTCTCTTTAAAAGAGCAATATTAATGTAATAAGTCAGGGAGGCAAAAAACGGAGATACCGTATTAGGAATCAAAAGAGCTACCGTATGCGTCCGGTTAGCTTTGAGTCCCTGTGCGTAACTGTTGACTTGATAATTAAGCTTCTGAATTGCTTCTTCGACACGAAGACGGTAGGAATCACCGACAGGAAGACCGTTTACTACTTTGGATACAGTACCGAGAGCAACGCCAGCTTCTTTTGCAACATCTTTCATTGTAGGAGCAGAATTTTCTGTTTTCATAAAAACCTCCTTGATGCGGATTGGATGAAATAAGCAAAATATTTCATGAAAGGTATTTTGAATAATCAAAAAACACGAGTATGATTTGGGATTAAGCAATGTTTTTAGCTTGATTATGTATTGATTATAAGGTATATGAATATAATTG
>CAMWJC010000084.1 GCA_947174495.1 uncultured Lachnospiraceae bacterium
GCGAACGTGAGAAACTCGCAAAGCGTGTTTCTCATCGTTGACATAAGGACGGCTCACAAAGCGTGACGTCCGTTGTCACTTAATAGGCTTTGCGCCTGCCTTTTCCTGTGCTTTTTCTAATGCCCTCTTGAAAAATCCCTTTTTCTTCTGCGGTGCGACTACGGGCTTTCCGTGAAGGCCCTTAACATCGGTAATATAGATACCGCTTACAACAGCCTTTACTTCCTTCTTTACGGGAACGGAATCAAAAATCTTTTCCTCGCAGACAAGGGACATGATCTGAGGCCCTACCTTAGCTTTCACGATGGGAAGCTTGGAACCTCGGAGCAGTTTGGGAGTCTGTGCAAGTACCGCTTGAGGAAGCCCGGCATCCTTTAGCTTCATACGTTTTTTGTCAATGATCAGCATGGATACCGTCTGTTTCATGGCATCGATCTGAGCCTGCTGCTCCTCTTGACGCTTTTGAGCTTTTCGACCAAGAAAATATAAAACAACAAGGGCAACGATAAGGATTGCCAAAATCACTAATAAAACGATTGCTACTTTACTCAACACAAACCTCCTTGCCGTATGTCATATTTTCGGTCGGACAACGGCGATGTAACAAATATTTTAGCATTCTTTAAGAAAATAGGCAAGTAGTTTCATTGAATTGAAAGCCGGATTGGTATATAATTCATGACAATGGAATCCTTGCAAAGCGTGGATTTTATTGTTTGCTAGAAGGAAGGAACGTAGACATGGATATTGTTTGGCAGAATATACAGAGTGTGTTTGGCTTTATATTCAGGCATCTGGTGATCATCAATCTGATACTTGCCGTGATCATTGTGTTTTTTCAGCGAAAAGAACCAAAATCCGTGTGGGCGTGGCTGCTTATTCTGTACTCGATACCGGTGGTGGGATTTATCTTTTATCTGCTGATTGGAACGGATATGCATAAACAGAAAATGTTCCGGACCAAGGAAATTGAAGATAAATTAAGCAATGCAATCCAGCATCAGGAGACCATTATCCGGAATCAGGAGCTGGCGGTTTCTTATCCGGAGATGAAGGATTATGGTGATTTGGTGCTATACCATCTCCATGCTTCCAATGCGATTTTGTCAGATGACAATGAGGTACAGTTTTTTGTGGATGGGCGTGCGAAATTTGAGGCATTGGTGGGGGATCTGCAAAAAGCGGAGAAATCTATTCATATCCAATACTATATCATTAAGGATGACGAGGTATTTAGAGCAATCCTGGAAGTGCTTGAGCAGAAGGTTAAGGAAGGTGTTGAGGTCAGAATCCTGTTTGACGGTATGGGAGGCAGATTTGTAAGAGCCGGTGTCTGGAAAAGGATTCGGGGAATGGGAATACAGGTTGCTGAGTTTTTCCCGGCAATCTTTGGACAACTTCAGCTCCGTGTCAACTACCGAAACCACAGAAAGATTGTTGTCATAGATGGAAAAACGGGATATGTGGGCGGATTTAATGTAGCCAGAGAATACGTAGGCCTGGATAAAAAGTTCGGATACTGGCGGGATACCCATATGCGGATCACAGGTTCCGCTGTGGATGCATTACAGGTTCGTTTCATTTTGGACTGGAATTTTGCAGCAAGAAATCATACCATCGCGTTTGATAAATATTTGGCAGAACCGGAAAGCAGGCCTGATGGTTGTCCTGTTCAGATTGTGACCAGTGGACCTGACTCTCTGGATCAGAGTATCCGAAATACCTATCTGCGTCTGATTCACAAGGCAAAGCGCAGCATCTATATACAGACGCCTTATTTTATTCCGGATGAGGCAATCATGTCGGCATTGACGATTGCCGTGCGTTCGGGTGTTGAGGTCAATATCATGATTCCGTGTAAGCCGGATCATCCTTTTGTGTATTGGGCGACTTATTCCTATGTGGGGGAGATGGTGCTTCAGGGAGCCAATTGTTTTATGTATATGGATGGCTTTTTACATGCCAAGGGAATTGTGGTGGATGAGATGGTTTTAAGCTACGGGACCGCCAACATGGACATTCGGAGTTTTTCTTTAAATTTTGAAGTAAATGCGATTTTGTATGATGAAAGCAAGGCGAGGGAGATGACAGAGTATTTCCGTGAAGACCTGAAAAAGTCAAAGCAGATCACCAAAAACATGTATTTGGGGAGAAATCTCCTTGTAAGATTTAAGGAGCAGGTCAGCAGACTTTTGTCACCGCTTTTGTAAACGAGGCCCTTTGGTAGGCTCCAGAAAGAGAAAATCTGTGAAATATTCATGAAAATAATGGTTTTAGTCTTTTGTTTACCGATGATTTATGATATAAAAGAGAAGTGTTCTTAGGAACATGAATGTTCTACGGACGTAAGTAAAGGAGAAAAAGCAAATGAAAAAGAAACTGCTTACTGCCATATTGCCGGCTCTTATGGTGTTGACCGTTACGGCATGTGGAAAACAGGATACAGCTGATTTGGTGGATTTGAATGATTCTGATGAGCCGGAATATGTTGAAAGCGATCTGGTGTATCTGAAGGATTTTGATGTGTCACAATATGTTGAACTGGGAGATTACAAGAACATAAAGATTTCTGTGGATGAACCCACGGTGACGGAGGAGGAACTGGAGAAAATTATTCAGTACTGGCTGCAGGAACGGCCGCTTAGCACGCCGGTAACAGACCGAGCAGCAGAGCTTGGAGATGTTGCCAATATTGATTATGTGGGCAAGCTGGATGGGGTAGCCTTTGAAGGAGGAACTGACTCCGGATCTGACCTTATTCTGGGAAGCGGAAGGTTTATACCGGGTTTTGAAGACGGTGTGGTGGGAATGGAGATTGGAGAGACAAAGGATGTAGAGATTTCTTTTCCTGATCCTTATAAGCCTAACCCGGATCTTTCCGGCAAGCCGGTGGTATTCACCGTTACTTTAAACAGTCTCAGTATTCAGGAACCGGCTGAGTTAAATGACGAATTTGTAGCCGGACTGGGCTGGGAAGGCTGCTCTAATGTAGAGGAATTCCGTGAATATCTAAGCGGTAATATGTTGGATGGTAAGAAGGTGCAGTATGAGGAAGAGAAGGAAGATGCCATCATGGACGAGCTGTATAGGATCACCAGTTGTAAAGAGGCGCCAGATGGCATGGTGGATCGTATAAAGGATGCACTCCTTGTCTCAGTCACTGCTTATGCGCAGCTGTATGGCGTAGATACGGGAACCTATGTAGCCAACGTGTTCGGGGGAACCGAGGAAGAATATGAGGAAACGGTTCGCGACCAGGCAGGGCTGATGGCACAGAGATATATTATACTTGCAGCTGTTGCGCAGGCGGAAGGAATATCCGTATCTGATGAGGAGCTGGAAGAACAACTGAGAGAGGAAGCGGCAGATTACGGCTATACCGTGGAAGATTATAAGGCTGAGACCGACACGGAGGCTTACAGAGAGTTTTTGCTGGTAGAGAAGACCATGGATTATCTCGCAGCAAATGTAGCAGATTAGTCAACAATAAGAGTATGGGATGAAGTCTTTTTATGAAAAAAAAGCTGATCAGATTATTTGCATTTTTCATATCTCTGGCAATGATGCTTTTAGTGGTAGAACCAGTATGGGCTACCACTGTTTCTGATCTTGAAAAGGAAAAGGAAAAGATCGAGCAGCAAAAACGGGAAGCGGATGAACGCAAAAAACAGGAGCAGGCAAACTATAATAGCGCATCGGGAAAGGTGGATTCCATTCAATCAGAAGTAGATGAGATTACCGAAGAGATTGAAGAGATTGATGCAGCGCTTGTAGAAACCCTTGCCAGTGTGGAAATGATCCAGGAGGAAATTGCGGATAAGGAAGATCAGATTGAGGTAACTACAGCGGATTTAGAAGAAGCACAAAGGGTGGAGCAGGAACAGTACGAGTCCATGAAGCTTCGGATAAAATTCATGTACGAAAAGGGTGATGCCACCTATTTACAGCTTCTTTTGGAGAGCGGTGGTTTCGGAGAGATGGTCAATAAGGTTGAGTATATAGAAAAGCTCTATGAGTATGATCGAAAGCTTTTGGAAGAATACAAGATTGCCAGACAGGCGGTGGAAGATCTGAAGCAGCAGTTGGAAGATGAAAAGTCTGAGCTGGAAGCCCAGCAGCATGAGCTGGAGGAGGAGCAGGCGAGCTTAGAGATAATTCTTGCCGAAAAGAAAGAAACTTATGACAATTATGAGGTTCAGCTTTCCAAGGCAAAACAGGAGGCTGCTGTTTATAAGGCTAATATCAAAAAGCAAAACGATGAGATTAAGAAATTAGAGGCAGCATCAGCGGCAAAACAGTCAGAGATCGATAGAGCAAAACAGGCGGAGGAGGAAGCTCGGAAAGCACAGGAGGAAGCGCTGCGCAGGCAGGCAGAAGAAGAATCAGGCTCTTCGTCGGGTTCCTCATCAGGATCTTCATCAGATTCTTCATCTTCTAAGAATTACGCTTCTGCGGCCAGTTACTCAGGCAGTGGCGGTAAGGGACAACAGATTGCTAATTATGCCTGTCAGTTCATCGGAAATCCCTATGTGCCGGGAGGGACGAGTTTGACAAACGGGGCAGACTGTTCCGGGTTTGTGTGGAGAGTTTATAAAGATTTTGGATACAGTGTTCCGAGAACGTCCTACTCGCTTCGAAACGCAGGAACAGGAGTATCCTATTCCGAGGCCCAGCCCGGGGATGTAGTATGTTATGCAGGACATGTGGGAATTTACATTGGAAACGGACAGATTGTACACGCCAGCACTCAGCGGACAGGCATCAAAATTACCCATGCTACTTACAAAGAGATTCTTTCCGTGCGAAGGATTGTATGATGTTTAGGAGTTTGAATGTTTTCAGAATTGCGGGAGCACGCAGCGTGGAGCAATTTGTTATCATCAATGGAAAATAGAAAGAGAAAACGAAGAAAGGGAACAGTATGTCAGACTTTGATGAAAAAGATTTGAAAGAGAATAGTGAAGAAAAGAAAGAAAGCGACTATGAAGACGTATGCTTTATCTGCCGCCGTCCGGAAAGCAAGACGGGGAAAATGTTTAAACTTCCTAATAATATCACGGTGTGCAACGACTGCATGCATAAGACCATGGATACGGTGAGTCAGTTTGATTATCAGGGGATGCTGAACAATCCTTCTCTTATGAATGACCTGAATAAAAATATGAACAGTCAGGGATTTCCCAATATTCGTTTTGTCAACATTGCGGATCTTCAGGGCGAGGGGGGAATTCCCAACAAGCAGCGGATGAAGAAGAAAAAGAAAGCGGAAGGGGCGGAACCGGTACTGGATATCAAAAATATCCCGCCTCCGCATAAGATTAAGGCACAACTGGATGACTATGTGATCGGTCAGGAACACGCGAAAAAGGTGATTTCCGTGGCAGTTTATAATCACTATAAGCGGGTTGCCACAGGAACCATGGATGAGATTGAGATTGAAAAGTCCAATATGCTGATGATCGGTCCCACCGGTTGCGGAAAGACCTATCTGGTGAAAACGCTGGCAAGGCTTTTGGATGTGCCCCTTGCTATAGCGGATGCTACTTCCCTCACAGAGGCGGGGTATATTGGTGATGACATAGAGAGTGTACTTTCCAAACTGCTTACCGCGGCTGAAAATGATGCAGAAAAAGCGGAGCGGGGAATTGTGTTTATTGACGAAATTGACAAGATTGCCAAGAAAAAGAATACTAACAGCCGGGATGTCAGCGGAGAGAGCGTGCAGCAGGGATTGTTAAGACTTCTGGAGGGAGCAGACGTGGAGGTTCCGGTAGGTGCCAACAGCAAAAATGCAATGGTTCCGTTAACTACCATCAATACCAGGAATATTCTGTTTATCTGCGGCGGGGCATTTCCGGATCTGGACGAGATCGTAAAGCAGAGACTGAAAAAGCAGACCTCCATCGGTTTTAATGCAGAGCTTAAAGATAAGTTTGATAAAGAAAAGAACATTATCAGCCAGGTCACGGTGGAGGACCTGAAGAAATATGGCATGATACCGGAGTTTTTGGGAAGACTTCCCGTTATCTATACGCTGGCTGCCCTGGACAAGCCCATGCTGGTTAAAATTTTGAAGGAGCCGAAGAATGCGATTTTAAAGCAATATCAAAAGCTGCTTGAACTGGATGAAGTAAAGCTTGAATTTGACGAGGGTGCATTAGAGGCGATTGCCGAGAAGGCCATGGAAAAGGATACCGGTGCCAGAGCGCTGCGGGCCATTATCGAGGAATTTATGCTGGATATCATGTATGAGATTCCCAAGGATGACAATATTGGCCGTGTGACCATTACCAGAGAGTATATTGAGGGCACCGGCGGACCGGTCATAGATATCCGGAGTATCAGCGGAGAAAACCCGGATCATTTGAATGTAATAGAGGATAAGTCGGCCGGAGAGGAATAACCTTTTGCCTGTTTGCTCCATATAGTAAATAAAAAGACTGTAGGTTTTTATGACAGACAGGGAAAAGATTGTTTCTGACGATTATTATGACATTATCACGGATTTTATGCTTCCTCCGAGAGGAGCGGGTGTGCCATGGGAGTATTTTGCTTCTCCGCGGGGAGATAGAGCGACGTGGGATTACGTGGTTCAGCCCGTGGATGGGGAAATTGCAGTTACTTATGTGCTTGGGAGTCAGATCAGCCCGATTAATCTCACAGAGTACACTTACCCGGTTCTGCCCAAGGTATACGGGCTGATGAACATGGAAGTGGGAAACGGTCAGGGTTTTGATCCGACTCCGCTTATTTACAGCGGAATCACACAGGTGCAGAGAGCGCCTTTGAATCTTACCGGAAGGGGCGTGGTCATCGGGCTTCTCGATACAGGAATCCGTTATGATGAGCCTGTTTTTTTAAATCCGGACGGGAGCAGCAGGATTTTGGGGATCTGGGACCAGACCATCCAGAGCGGAGAACCCCCTGCCGGAATTCTTTACGGGACGGAATACAGGAAAGAACTGATAGATTTAGCACTGCAAAGTGACAATCCAAGAGAAATTGTTCCCAGCTATGATGAGAATGGCCATGGGACGGCAATGGCCAGTGTTGCAGCAGGAAGCAGTCTGGGAAACGGGCTGAGGTTTCTGGGGGCGGCTCCGGATGCAGATATTGTGATGGTGAAGCTCAGACAGGCAAAGCCCTTTTTAAGAGATTTCTATCTGGTTCCTGATGACGCGATTGTCTATGCGGAAAGCGATATATTGGTTGCACTCAAATATCTGGAGAGCTATGCCATATCGTTATCCCGCCCCTTGGTGATCTGCTTTGGGATAGGAACAAATATGGGTGATCATGAAGGTCATTCCATACTTGCAGATTATATCAATCGCATTGCTACCAAACGCAGCCGCGCGGTGGTGGTCTGCGGAGGCAATGAGGGAAACAGTGCCCGCCATTATATGGGAACTTCCACGCCGGGGCTGCAGGAGACTACGGACAGTGTGGAGATCCGAGTGGGAGAAGGAACCGCAGGATTTACGGCTGAATTATGGGGGAGTATTTCCGCCAACCATGCAATAGCCATCCGGGCACCGGGAGGAGAAACTACGTCCAAAGTAGATTTCAGAGGACAGGGACGCCGGGAGTTTGGATTCATTTATGAGAGAACCAGAATCCAGATAGATCACATTTTGGTGGAACAAAGCTCCGGAGAAGAACTGATTTTTTTCCGTTTCATTGATCCGACACCGGGAATATGGACGATTCAAGTAACCATTACCAGCGATAGAAGTTCGGAAACCACTTTTCATATCTGGCTTCCGGTCATTGAGATTCTTCAAACAAATACCTACTTTCTGAAACCATCTCCTTATACGACCTTAACAGAGCCTTCCAATGCAAGAGATATCATTACGACATCAACCTATAATGATGCGAACGGCAGTTTATGGTCTGAGTCAGGCAGAGGTTTTACGAGGAGCGGACAGATTAAGCCGGATTTCAGCGCACCGGGAGTGAATATCAGCACAATTCTGGGCCCCCGGACAGGACCCTGCCTTGCGGCATCCTTAACAGCCGGTGTGGCCGCACAGTTTCTCCAGTGGGCAGTGGTAGAAGGAAACCGCCCGTGGGTAGAGAGCCGGGAATTGAAGAATTATCTGATTCGGGGAGCGGATCGGTCAAATGATCTGTTTTATCCGAACCGGGAATGGGGATACGGCAAGCTGGATATTGCCGGAACCTTCGAGGTGTTGGCAGGGGTGTAAGGAAGAAATAATACTGGGGGCTAAATCTGCTGTTTGTCAGTTGGTTTAGTCCTCTTCTATTTACAACACGTATTTATGCTTTTGTTTGAAGTTGATCACCACACATAGTATAATATCAAAAAAGGTCGAGGTGATATAAGCGATGAACAATAAAATGCTTTCACAAAGTATTGCGGATACGATATTATCTATGATTACAATAGAAAAACGCTTCACGGCCGGAGATAAGCTACCAAACGAAAATGATTTGTCAGCAGAATTAAATGTCAGCAGGACAACCCTGAGAGAAGCCATACGGATTTTGGTTGCTTATAATATTCTTGAAATTCAAAGGGGAAAAGGAACTTTTGTCACCCAGACGGCATTTGAGAAAGAACCGGATTTAGGGCAGTTATCCGATATAAAAGTAAATGCGAAAGACTTATACGAAATGCGGTTGATTTTTGAACCGGAAGCTGCATATCTGGCCGCGATCAGAGGGACGGACGCAGAGATAAAAAGGATTTTGGAGTTTGGCGAAAGGATTGAGCAGGAAATTAAAGCCGGACAGGATCGTACAGACAATGAGCATTCATTCCACAAGGCGATTGCACAGGCAACACACAATGAGTTTATGAATCAACTTATGCCTATTCTTTACCAAGCGATTGCGAAAGGTGTTACCTTGTCGGCTATGAGTGAAAAGGCTGTTTCAGATACAGTTAATGACCACCGGATGATTATGGATTTTTTAGAGCAGAGAAACGCAGAGGGAGCTAAGAATGCCATGAGAATCCACATTATGCACGCAATACGGGAGTTGGGAATTGAATAACGTTCTACTATTGGACTTACAGAATGTGTAAGTCCCCTTTTTTACTCACAGTCATCATACAGCATATTGACATCATACAACAAGGATTTTATAATAACAGCGAAGAAACTGTAAGGAAACAGAGAAAAGACGTACATTATCCAAAAAAGACAGGAGAAAAATCTATGAGAGAAATTGATGTAACAACATGGGACAGGGCTATGCACTATCAGATATTCAGAAACAGTGCGCAGCTACAGTATTGTGTATCCTTTGAACTGGATATTACTAACTTTTTGAAAAGAATTAAAGAGCGGGGATATTCTTTTACCTTTTCTTTTGTATTCGCTGTGACAAAATGTGCAAATGAGATTGAGGAATTTCGCTGCCGGTTCTTGGATGGGAAGCCGGTTATTTACGACAAAATCAACACATCATTCACTTATCTTGATAAAGGCAG
>CAMWJC010000085.1 GCA_947174495.1 uncultured Lachnospiraceae bacterium
GGGTTCCCAAAATCCCGAAAGGCGCTATCGCCACAGAAAGCCGAAATGACTCAGTCCCTGTCCTTCACTAAACGTTAATTTAACAAAGAGAAAAAGAATAAAAAATGGATAGATATAGATTAGATTTTTTCCTCAGATATAATGCTGGGGTTTCTATTTTTACACAAAATATAGTATTATGTCAAAATAATGAAGGAATATCATACCACATATTGTATTGTGCACTTTGTTGCCTCGAGTTTTCTGTTGAAAAACTTCCACATGACAAGTATGCTTTTCCATGCTATACTTTTTTCAAAGCATATATTTCAATATTCTATCACATTTCTTGTCGTTATAACAAAAACGATTGCTATCAGCCCGACGGGCGTCAAACGAAATCATGCTTTTATTTCAAAGAATTATGAATAAAGCAGGAGTTTCGTGCCGGAAGCAGTTATCTCCTGTATGGGAGGTGCAATGGGAAAAGAAGATGTCAGACTGAAAGTTTATTTGTCAAACAGATCATTAATAATTGGAGGATAAAGATGCGAAAGAAAATTTTAGTTTACCGTTGGGGGGCATTGGGGGATAAAGCCTACATGGAAAGTTTGCAGGCGATAGGAATGGAATGCATAGAATTTTCTAGGAAGATGGAGGATTATCATGCGGACGGGAACTTTGCCAAGGAAATGTTGGAAATCATTCATGGCAGCGGGGCGGAGGCAGTCTTCAGCTATGACTATTTTCCATTAGTCTCCATGCTCTGTGAGATGAATCATATTCCGTATATTTCATGGATTTATGATTGCCCTATGAATACTCTGATGTCCGGTACGCTTGGGAATGAAAGTAATTATATTTTCTGTTTTGACGCACTCTATGCAGAGAGACTCAGCGAACTGGGAGCAAAGCATATCTATCATTTCCCGCTGGCGGTTGAAGAGGATATGTTGAGCAGAATTGCGGACAGAGAAAAGACAGAACCGCAGCTGCATGAAAAATATCAATGCGACATTTCTTTTGTGGGCAATTTTTATAATGGGGAAAGAAACCGTCTGCGCAGGACGGAACTGTCAGAATACACAAATGGATATGTGGAAGGCCTAATTAAATCCCAGCAGCTTATTTACGGTTATAATCTGCTTGCAGATTCGCTGAATTCACAGGTTGTAGAGGAGATTGTTGAAAAATGCGGTCTTCAGCTCAGCTCGAATTATATCAGCGATCCGGTTCGGATGGCAGCAGACGCAATAGGTATGGAGGTTACTGCCAGAGAGAGGGAGCGGATAATCAGAACTCTCAGTGAGCGATATACATTGGCGCTTTACAGCAGCCAGCCGGCGGAGGAATCTGTGAAGGGGCAATTCCTTCAGGAAAAGGGATTTGCTGATTACGAAAAAGAGATGCCATTTATTTTTCACAACAGTAAAATCAATTTGAATATTACGTCCAGAACGATTCAGTCGGGAATAGCAAAACGGGTATTGGATATATTGGCCTGCGGTGGTTTTTGCCTCACCAATTACCAGCCGGAGATAGCGGAATATTTTGAGGATGGTGTTGATCTTGTAATGTATTCCGGAATATCAGATCTGGTAGCGAAAACTGAGTATTATCTGACACATGAAGAAGAAAGAGCTGCGATTGCCCAAAGCGGAAACAGAAAAGTCCGGGAGTTTTTCTCTCTGCGGCAAAAGGTGGAGGAGATGTGGAGAATTCTGGATGAGGAGCAGCCTGCCGGAATTTGAAAAATTGGCTAAAATATTCCGGATATTATGCTGAAAATCAAAAGAAACTAAGCGAATAAAATTTGGCGAATACTTCCATATAAGGTAATAATAGAATTATGCATTAGGCTATAATATTACCGTATATGGGAGGACAGAAGATGAAAGCACAAGATATGCTGGTTGAAAGAATTAACAATTTATGTAAAGAGAGGAGGATGTCCTATTATGCCTTATCCTATGAGTCGGCAGTGCCGATGACCACGTTGATGCACATTGTGGACAAAACAACGGTAAATCCGGGCATATTGACAATAGGTAAGCTTTGCGATGGATTAGGCATCACCTTGAAGGAGTTTTTTGACTCACCGGAGTTTGATAATATAGAGCGTTTTGAATAATTCAGAGATTTTATTAAAATCATAGATTAAAATGTAATTCAATAATGTCAATTTCTTAGGTTTCTTAAATTTTACTGTAAAATGATGGTACTTTAGTATGGAATGAAGCAAAGTTTATATTTTTTTGAGTGACTTAAAAAAACGGGTATGCTATACTATACTATATTCAATAGATGATGTTTTATGCCAACATTTATTAAAGGGAGGTTGACAAAAATGACTAAGGCAGAAATATTGAAACAGGAAATTTTAAAGCAGTATAAGAGCGTAAGACAATTTGCGCTAGAGATGGAAATTCCCTACAGTACGCTGGTTACTGCGCTGGACAGAGGTATTGAAGGTATGGCATATGGCACGGTTATCCGTATGTGTGATAAACTGAGCCTGAACCCGGTAGACTTTTCCACACTGGAAAAGGGTGAAGTTCTGGGCGAAAAGATTTTGGAGAACAGGGTTATGCAGTATTACATCCAGCTTAACAAGAAGGGGCGTAAGAGAATTCTCGAAATGATGGAAGATTATGTTCAGCTTGATAAGTACAGGGAGCTGTAATCGTGGCAGAAAAACATTTTGACTATTTGGTCGTGGGGGCCGGGCTGTTTGGCTCGGTTTTTTCACGTGAAATGATGCAGAAGGGAAAGACCTGCCTGGTGATTGACAGGAGAGAGACCGTTGCAGGTAATATCTATACCAGCGAGGTGAGGGGGATTCATGTGCATGAATATGGGGCACATATCTTTCATACCTCAAATCGTGAGATATGGGAATACATAAATCAATTTGCACGGTTTAATCATTTTGTGAATTCACCGATGGCTATTTACAAGGGAGAAATTTACAATTTACCTTTTAATATGAACACCTTTAGCAGACTTTGGGGGGTAAAGACTCCTGATGAGGCGAAGGCAGTGATTGACGGGCAGATTGTATCGCCTCCAAAAGAGGGAACGTTAAATCTGGAACAGCAGGCATTGGCACTGGCAGGACGAGATGTCTACGAGAAGCTGATTAAAGGATACACTGAAAAGCAGTGGGGGAGAGATTGCAGAGAGCTTCCTTCCTTTATTATCAAACGGATTCCGCTTCGTTACACATATGATAATAATTATTTTACAGATCCTTATCAGGGCATCCCTGTAGGAGGATATACTGTCATTGTTGAAAAGCTGCTTGAGGGGGCAGAGGTGCTCCTAAACACAGATTATAAGAAATTCTGTGCACAGCAGGAACAGGCCCGCCGTGAAGGCAATGATTTTATTTCATGGTCAAAAGTGTTGTATACAGGAATGATTGATGAGTATTTTGATTTTTGCCTGGGTAATCTGGCGTATCGTTCCTTACGTTTTGAAAAGGAGGACATGCCAGAGGTTGATAACTATCAGGGAAATGCTGTGATCAATTACACGGAACGGGAAATTCCCTATACACGGATCATTGAGCATAAGCATTTCGAGTTTGGCACAGGAGAGGGAACTGTTATTACCAGAGAATATCCGGTGGCTTGGAAACCGGGAATGGAGCCATATTATCCGATAAACGATGAGGCAAATAATCAATTATTTTCCGGATATCAGGAATTGGCACAAAAAGAACCTAATGTGATTTTTGGCGGAAGGCTGGGACAATATCGTTATTATGATATGGACAAAGTGATTGAGGCGGCGCTTCTGCTTGCTGGGCAAGAGGCAGCACAAAATGCATAAAAGCGGATACCAAGATAAAATAAGCCCTGCAGGTGGTTCCTGTAGGGCTTTGCACATTCATTATATCAGCAGTAACTGTTAAACATCATACCGCTGTAATTGCTGGTAATATAAGGTGTTGCGAAATTGCGGCCAACACGGCTGGGATCTTTGTATGCCACCAGTGTTTTATCCACATATTCCATTGGATTTAAGCAGATTTGGTTTGTCTTTCGGACAATGGAATTTGTAAAATCCCGAATAGAAGAAATCTGCTCGTGAGGATCACCGTTTAAAAGGTTTTTTTGGAAAACGGTGTTATCCAATGTGAGTTCGCCGCCTTTTTCAAATCCGAAACCAAGCTGCTGAAGCCCAGGTTGATAAAAACGAGTCATGCCGGACATTTCCCCGAGAAGCTTGCTGCTTTTAGGGTGGCGATCAAGGTATTCGGAAGCGGCACGAATAAAGGAATTGTAGCCGCTTACAAGGTTCCCGATATTCTCTGTAAGAGAATCCAAATCTGTTTTCAGACCAACAGTAGCGGTTTGCCCTTCTTCGCTGCTGATTCCGTTAAGAGTTAGCTCATACATCTTGCCAACCGTAAAATGATTGGTTGAAGAGGTGCGCTTCTCTCCGTCAATTATAAATTCGGCATTGGAAGGAAGCCTTGACATAAAACCTAATCCAAGATAATTGATGCTGCCGCTTTTCTTGCTGCTCTGTTCATCGGATATATGAAAAATGACATCCTTATTATCCCTTAATCCGGTGGCTGTAGAAGTTAAGCGTAGAGAACTGTTTCCTTCCTCATCTTCTAAAACATCAGCAGTAATGCCAATATCCGCATTTGAAATAAGGCGGGATAAGCGATCTTGCAATTCGCGGTTGGTTTCTCCCTCATGAATATTATATTGGAACTCGTAGCTTAAATCATTGATCGTAATGTCAAAGGAATAAGTATCAGGCGTTAAAGCAATTTTTTCGTCGGAAGGAAGAAAACTTCCCAGATTTACCTGATTGGCAGCTAATGCAGTTACTTCTATATTAAAGGAAGGAACATCACCGCTGGCAGGAGCTTCTCCGATAAAAGAAGCGCTTACGATATCCTCATTACTGGAAAAAGCCGCTTTCTTATTGAACATCTGCGATTCGTCAAGTCCGCCTAAAGAGGCGATAGTGTTTCGCAACATTCTGGCATTTTCTTTCAGCCCAACGGCAAACGCACGGGACTCTCTGCTAGTGTCCAGAATATACAGAGGGGATTCTTTGTTTAATTTGACAATGGAATTATAAACATTACGAAGTTCACTTTTCTTATGTGTATCGTACTTCGAAGTACTTTTGGGCGCATAAGTAGTCAGATAATGGTTATAAACTGAATTAAGCGCTGTACTATATGCCATAGACCAGCCCCTCCTTTCTTCCATGAATTCTACGCTGCCGCCAATGCCGTTTGACGGGGAAAATCATTACAATTTTCCGTAGTAGGGCATAAAAATCGAATTTTGTAAGTCTATATTAGCACGAACGCGGGAAGATTTCAAGAGGATTTCATAGATATTTTATAGAAATTTCCAGGATTTTTTTTGAAATTTGTATGCAAAATTAGTTGACTGCAAGAAAAGGATATGTTATAGTTATCAAACGAGATGAGATTTAGGTCTTTTTTTTATGCTCAAAATCCGGCAAAAGATTGGAGGAAAAATCATGCGTACAAGGATCACACTTGCATGTACAGAATGTAAACAGCGTAACTACAATACTACCAAAGATAAGAAGACACATCCGGACAGGATGGAAACAAAGAAATATTGTAGATTCTGCAAAACTCATACATTGCATAAGGAAACCAAGTAATTTTGCAGGTGCCCGAAAGGAGTTAATTATGGCAGATTCCGCAAAGAATGAAAATAAGGTAAAAAAAGAAAAAGCAGCAAAGCCAAGCTTTTTTAAAGGCGTCAAGGCTGAATTTAAGAAAATTTCATGGCCGGATCGGGAATCCGTTATCAAACAGTCCGTTGCCGTCGTATGTATCTCGGTGGTTCTCGGCGCTATTATTGCAATATTTGATTTTATCATGCAGTATGGCGTGGGTTTCCTGACGAGTCTGTAGAGTGAGAAAGGTTGGACTATTTATATGGCAGAAGCAAACTGGTATGTGGTGCATACCTATTCCGGATATGAAAATAAGGTAAAAGCCAATATAGAAAAGACAATTGAAAACAGACATCTGGAAGAGGAGATTCTGGAGGTTCGGGTACCTATGCAGGATGTGGTAGAGTTAAAGAACGGTGCCAGAAAGACTGTCCAGAAAAAGATGTTTCCGGGCTACGTCCTTATCAATATGGTTATGAATGACGATACCTGGTATGTTGTCCGAAACACCAGGGGCGTTACTGGATTTGTAGGACCGGGAAGTAAGCCGGTTCCACTTTCGGAAGCAGAGATGAAGCCTCTCGGAATCAAAACAGAAAATGTTTCAGTTGATTTTGCCGAGGGAGATGCGATTGCAGTTGTTGCCGGTGTTTGGAAGGATACCGTAGGAGTGGTGCAGAGAATGGATTTCGGCAAGCAGACAGCAACCATCAACGTAGAACTGTTTGGCAGGGAGACGCCTGTGGAGATCAGTTTTGCAGAAGTGAGAAAGATGTCATAAAGCTTTTGCGGAAGCTTTGTGAATCCGGACAGGTTATTTAGTATGGAAGGAATCAGTAGAGGGTTTTGAAGGAACCTGGCGAGAAACTTCCATATATAAATAAATATAGTAACTTTACACGAAGTTTGTGAGAAATCACAGACTGTGGGAGCAGAAAGATTCTGCGCCAAACCACGATGCAATCGTGCTTAGGCAGGAGCGAATAAGATCGTCAAAGAGTATTTGCACCTGCGCTAAGTCGGACGAATTGCATTATTAATAGGAGGTGCCACAATGGCAAAAAAAGTAGAAGGATACATTAAGTTACAGATCCCTGCTGGTAAAGCTACACCAGCGCCCCCGGTTGGTCCTGCACTTGGACAGCATGGGGTTAATATCGTTGAGTTTACAAAGCAGTTCAATGCGAGAACAGCTGACAAGGGTGATCTTATTATCCCGGTTGTAATCACGGTATATGCAGACAGAAGTTTCAGTTTTATTACGAAAACTCCCCCTGCAGCAGTGCTTCTTAAGAAGGCATGCAACATTAAGTCCGGTTCCGGTGTGCCGAACAAGACAAAGGTTGCAACGATTTCCAAAGCAAAGATTCAGGAAATTGCAGAAATGAAAATGCCTGATTTGAATGCGGCAAGCCTTGAGGCTGCAATGAGCATGATCGCCGGCACTGCAAGAAGTATGGGAATCACAGTAGAAGACTAACCAATAAATTTTGATGAGTGGGAGACATAAAATATGTCGTTTGAACCATAGGAGGAATTAATAATGAAACATGGAAAGAAATATGTAGAGGCTGCGAAACAGATTGACCGTACAGTCTTATATGAAGCTGCCGATGCGGTTGCATTGGTTAAGAAGACAGCAGTTGCAAAGTTCGATGAGACCATTGAGGTGCATATCAGAACAGGGTGTGATGGACGTCATGCAGAGCAGCAGGTACGTGGTGCTGTTGTATTGCCGAACGGAACCGGTAAAAAGGTTAGAGTTTTGGTATTTGCAAAGGGTGACAAGATAAATGAAGCTGAGGCTGCTGGTGCAGATTATGTAGGCGGTGACGAATTGATCCCCAAAATCCAGAATGATGGTTGGCTTGATTTTGATGTAGTTGTTGCAACTCCGGATATGATGGGTATTGTAGGACGTCTCGGTAAGGTGCTCGGACCTAAGGGCCTGATGCCGAACCCGAAAGCAGGTACCGTTACAATGGATGTGACGAAAGCTGTTAACGATATCAAAGCCGGTAAGATTGAATACAGACTTGATAAGTCCAATATCATTCATGTTCCGATCGGAAAAGCATCTTTTACAGAAGAAAAGCTTCAGGAGAATTTCGATGCTCTGATGGAAGCGATCGTAAAGGCAAGGCCTTCAGCACTGAAAGGTCAGTATTTAAGAAGTATTACACTTACATCTACAATGGGCCCTGGTTTAAAGGTCAATGTAGCAAAATATTAAAACAAATAAGCCGCTTCTCTGTTATGGAGAGGCGGTTTTGTGTTATACTGTTAATATGAAAAAGAAAAAAGGCAATAAAAACAGAAAAGTAAATAGGCAGTTAGCAAAACTAGGGCCTTTCCGGGTGTTTGGACTTACATTGGGCATTGTACTTCTGCTTGGATTGCTTTTGATTGCCGGAGCAAAGTTTCTGACAGAAGCTGGTGATGAGCAGGAACAGAAGCAGGAGCAGGAGGAAGAGGCATCGGTTCCGGACGACAAAACGCAGACTTTGTGGGAAAAGGTGTTTTATGATGAACCGGAGGTGAAAGAGACCGCGGCTGCTACTGTGGTAAGTTCCAGATATGCAGGAGAACTTGCAGATGAAGAATACCGAAAGGAAAACCGGATTTACGCATGGGAAGCTTCGGGAGAAGAGGAAGTGATCATTGGCTTTATCGGTGATATCCTGTTTGATGATGAGTATGCGATTATGGCGAATCTGTTAAGGCGCGGCGGAACCATAGATAACGGAATATCCCCGGCACTGCTGGAAAAATTGCAGGGAGTAGATATTCTGGTGGCGAATAACGAATTCCCGTATACCAACAGGGGGACGCCCACAGAAGACAAGACTTTTACCTTTCGGGCGGACACGGGGACAGTGGCCTATCTTCATGACATGGGAGTAGATGCAGCAGTTTTGGCAAACAATCATATTTATGATTTTGGTGAAGTTGGCTTGCTGGATACATTAGATACGCTGAGCCAGGCTGGAATCCCTTACGTGGGTGCCGGACGGAATCTTGAAGAGGCATCTGCACCGATTTATTATATTGTAAATGATATGAAAATTGCTCTGGTAGCCGCGACACAGATTGAACGGCTGGATAATCCGGATACGAAGGGGGCTACCGAAAATAGTGCGGGCGTGTTCCGCTGCCTGAATCCTGAAAAGTTGTGCGAGGTTGTACAGACGGCGAAGGAGAACAGTGATTTTGTCATTGTTTATATTCATTGGGGAACGGAAAACGTGACGGAGCTTGACTGGGCGCAGCTTGATCAGGCACCGAAGCTTGAACAGGCAGGAGCCGACCTGATTATTGGAGATCATCCACACTGTCTACAGGGAATCTCGTATTTTGATGATACGCCAGTGATTTACAGTATGGGGAATTTTTGGTTTAATTCGAGAACCATTGATACCGGTATGGTGTGCGTGACTATCGGACAGGAAGGACTGAAATCATTTCAATTCATACCGGCGCTGCAGTCTGACTGCCGGGTGGATCTGGTGTATGGTGCGGAGAAGGAGCGCATTTTGAACCAGATGAGAGAACTTTCGCCGGGGGTCGTGATCGATCAGGAGGGATATGTGAGCAGGAAGTAGGTTTCATAAATTAACGTTTAACGGGGTATTATTCTAAGTATGAATTGAACTCCCTCAATTAAAAACGATGCTAGGACGA
>CAMWJC010000086.1 GCA_947174495.1 uncultured Lachnospiraceae bacterium
AGACTGTAAATCTGCTGCAAATTGCTTCGGTGGTTCGAATCCACCTCCATCCATTCACAGGTTAATTTTTCAGGCAAGCCGAAGTTGCGGTTTGCCTTTTTTGAAACTATACCATTTGACTGCTGTGTAGAAAGGACAAGCAAAATGACAGACAAAGAAATGAAAATTATTCGTTACAGGGAACAAAATGCGGAGGTAATTCCGGGGCAGATTGTCTTTGCAGGTTCTTCACTGATGGAAATGTTTCCCATTAACAAACTGCAGAAGGAAAAGGGAGACAAGACGATAATCTATAATCGTGGTATTGGAGGGTTTGTCTCAGAAGAACTCTTAAAAGCTTTGGATGTATGTGTGTTGGATTTAAAACCTTTCCGGGTATTTATCAATATAGGAACCAATGATCTGAGTAATCCTCAAATTTCTATTTCGGAGTTAATAGAGCGTTATGACCGGATACTTACGGTGATGGAAGAACAGCTTCCGGGGGTAGAAATTTATTTGATGGCATATTATCCCATCAATTATGAAGCGGCAGCAGAAGATATGAAAGAATGTCTGAAAATCCGCACAAATGAAAAGATCAACCTTGCAAATGGGGAGGTGGAAAAGCTGGCGCATCGACATAATCAAAAGTATATTGATATTAACCAGAATCTAAAGGATGAACAGGGCCGGTTGAAGGCAGAGTATACCATTGAGGGTATGCACATAACCGAAGACGGTTATCGGTCTGTTTATGAGGAGATTATGGCTTATGTGAGGGAACCCCGGTGGAAAGTGTAAAGGTGTCATATGGTAAACTATATTTTTAAATTTATGATCATTGCGGTTGTGATGACTCCCTTTTATCTTTTGATACGCCGGCCTTTTAAGCGGTCAGGGAAAAGAGAAGCGGCGTTGGCAGTTTTCGTGCTTTTTACCATGGCTTTGCTGGTGCTTGCTTTTGAGGGAGATTATAGCAGGCCATCTGTTATGGTACGGAACGCAGGGCAAAGAATTAGAAGTGGTGAAAGAATTAATCTAATACCCTTTCGAACCATTGGAACATTTTTCCGTCATTTCATACCGGATGTTTTTCTTGTTAATATTGTGGGGAATATCTTGATGTTCATGCCCTGGGGGTTTGGATTGGTTTTGCTTTGGAAAAGAAATCAGTCAATTGGAAGAGTTTTGTTGTTATGTTTTTTGATTACCGTGCTGATTGAAACCATGCAGCTTTTTATTGGAAGAAGCGTGGATGTGGATGATTTGATATTAAATTTCTTTGGCGGATGCATGGGCGCAGCTTTGTGTATTGGGCTTAAAAAGAGATTAAAGGTGTTGGAGGAATTTGCAAGATGACTATGGATGAGACAATCAAAAGAATTAATGAGTTGTATCATAAATCTCAGGCGGAGGGTCTGACGGAAGAAGAAAAGGAAGAGCAGAAAAATCTGCGTCAAAAATACATTGACAGTATCAAAGGAAATCTGAGAGGACAGCTTGAAAGTCTGTCGATTCAGAGACCGGATGGAACTATAGAAAAGGTGAAAAAGGTAAAATGAAGCTATTATATGCAACAGGAAATCCGGCTAAAGTTACAGCAATGAGAAACAGGTTATCGATTTTAGGAATTGAGCTGATTGGTCTGAAGGATTTAAACCTGGCAATTCCGGAGGTGATCGAGGATGGAAATACGCCTCTTGAAAACGCCTCAAAGAAGGCACTGGGATATTATGAAGCCTTTCAGATGCCTTTGTTTTCCTGTGATTCGGGATTGTATCTTGACGGGATACCGCAGGAGCTGCAGCCAGGAATTCATGTGAGGACGATTAACGGAAAATATTTGACAGACGCGGAAATGATGGATTATTATTCCGGTTTGGCAGTTAAATATGGAGATTTGACTGCCAGGTATCGAAATGCGATCTGTCTGATATTGGATAAGAAACATATTTATAAAGCCATGGAAGAAAGCATGGCAAGTAAGCCATTTATTATCACCTCCAAGCCTCATCCCCGGCGGAAAGAAGGATTTCCTTTAGACAGTCTTTCTATAGATATCCGGACAGGGAAATATTATTATGATCTGGAAAAGGATGAGCTGGATCAGGTAGCTGTGGAAGATGGGTTTTTGGAATTTTTTAAAAAGTATTGTACAGGCGGAGATGATCATGTTAATTCGTAAGGCAGAGCCAAAGGATTTAAAAGATCTATTGGAAATATACAATTATGAGGTAGTGTACGGAATTTCTACCTTGGACATTCATCCTAAGACATTGGAGGAATGGAAGCAGTGGTGTGATGCTCATAATAAAGATAATCATCCGCTTATTGTGGCGGAAATAGGCGGGCATGCGGCAGGATACGCAAGCTTATCCTCCTATCGGGAAAAAGAGGCCTACTGTTCTACGGTAGAGCTTTCTGTTTATGTGGCTGCTTCCTATCGGAAAAGGGGAATTGCGGATGCTCTAATGAAAGTTATTTTAGATATGGCGAAAGAGGATGAAAGTATTCATATGGTGGTGTCAGTGATAACCGGGGGGAACGAAGCAAGCATACGGCTCCATGATAAATACGGTTTTACTTATTGCGGCAGTATTCATGAGGTGGGTGTAAAGTTTAATGAGTATCGGGATATTGAAAACTATGAATTAAGAGTCTGAAGGATAAAAGGATATGCAAAAGAAAACAGACATAATGAAAAAGGCGTTTAAGGCGGCATTTCCTCATACCATACCTATCTTTGCCGGGTTTTGGTTTCTGGGAATGACCTATGGAATCTATATGAATGTATCTGGTTTTCCCTTCTGGTATCCTATGCTGATGAGTCTTACCATATTTGCGGGATCTATGGAATTTGTGGCAGTGAATTTGCTGCTTGGCGTGTTTAGTCCGCTGCAGGCATTTGCGATGACTATAATGATTAATGCAAGGCATCTTTTTTATGGTATTTCCATGTTGGACAAATACCGGGGGACAGGATGGAAGAAGTTTTATTTGATTTTTGGTATGTGTGATGAGAGCTTTTCGATCAATTATATAGCAGAAATTCCGGAGGATACAGATCGGGGCTGGTTTATGTTTTTTGTAACACTGCTCAATCAGTTTTACTGGTTTTTCGGGGCAACGCTGGGAGGAATTTTTGGTTCGCTGATTCATTTCAGTACGGAAGGACTTGATTTTGTTATGACGGCAATGTTTGTTGTGATCTTCCTGGAGCAGTGGCTGAAAGAAAAGAATCATGTCAGCGCTGTGATGGGCATTGTACTTTCGCTGCTTTGTCTGGTCGCTTTTGGCGCAGATGATTTTATGATACCTTCAATGATTGCAATTTTTGCGACACTGACGTTTATGAGAGGCGGGTTAGAAGGAGGTGTATCAGTATGACAGTATGGCAGCAGGTGATTACAGTAGGAATGATTGTTCTGGGAACGATGCTGACACGTTTTCTTCCGTTTCTTTTGTTTCCTTCAGGAAAGCCCACGCCGAAGTATATACAATATCTTGGGAAGGTGCTTCCTTCGGCTGTGTTTGGTCTTCTCGTGATTTATTGTTTGAAAAATGTCAGTCTGTTTACCGGAAGCCGGGGAATACCGGAGGCGATTTCGATAGCAGCGGTAATTGCGCTGCATCTATGGAAGAGACAGATGCTGCTTTCTATAGCGGGAGGAACAGTGTGCTATATGCTTCTGGTGCAGTTTGTCTTTTGAAGAGGATTGTGACGAATATTTTTAATGAATTATGAAAGAATTAGGTGTATTTTATAACAGAGTAGTATAAACTAAGTATATACGAAAGGAGGCCATTCCATGCAGGCACAGGTAAAAGAGTGGGGAAATAGTCAGGGTATCAGAATTCCAAAGGAGATTCTCAGAGATGCAGGAATTTCTATAAATGAAACGTTAGATGTTACAGTTTCCAACGGTGTAATTATGCTGGCTAAAAGGCTTAAGCATAAGTCATTGGAGGAAAGAGCGGCTGAATATGGCGGACAACTGAATCTTGACGGAGAGTACGACTGGGGTGAGCCGGTTGGAAGAGAGGTGTGGTTATTTACAATGTGAAAAACTTGCACTATTAGATTTGAATATACGCGGATATAAAAAGATAAGTGAAATTATCATGAATGATATGATAAATATTGCAGATGCAATACAGGGGATTTTTGACTATATTTGATGTAGTTAAATGCAAAAGACTGATTTGCAGGATTTTCTTCTTGCAATCACTGCACATTTTATATTATGATAATAGACAGATACACAACTGACGGAAACAGACATTGGTCTGTGTAGGAAAACCTACAGGGAGTGTATTGTTTATGAGCCGACCGTCTGGGCAGCATGGTAAAAATGCGCCCAGGCTTTTTTGTATTATAGATATTATTAAACGGAAAAGATTCTGGGCAGGAAAAGAATGGAGGAAGAGAAATGAAAATGTTGTCACTCATGCAGAAACTGAAAGAAAATGCTTATCCGGGCAGAGGAATTGTGATCGGCAGATCCGCGGATGGCAAAAAGGCTGTAACCGCATATTTCATTATGGGAAGAAGCGTTAACAGCCGTAACCGTATTTTTGTTACGGAAAGCGAGGGAATTCGGACGCAGGCCTTCGACCCGTCCAAATTGGAGGACCCCAGTCTTATTATTTATGCACCAGTGCGGGTTTTGGACCAATACACAATTGTGACAAACGGAGATCAGACGGACACAGTTTATGATGGGATGAAGAAGGGACTTACCTTTGAACAGTCTTTAAGAACTAGAGAGTTTGAGCCGGACGGGCCCAACTATACACCCAGGATTTCAGGGGTTATGCATGTGGAAAACGGACAGTATGATTACAGCATGTCTATCTTGAAAAGTAATAACGGGAATCCTGATGGCTGTAACAGATACACTTATTCTTATGAAAATCCTGCGGCAGGAGAAGGACGTTTTATTCACACCTATATGCATGACGGAAATCCCCTTCCCAGCTTTGAGGGTGAGCCGAAAATGGTAGAAATAAAAGGAGATATTGAGGAGTTCACGCAGCAGGTTTGGAATAGTCTGAACGAAGATAATAAGGTTTCTTTGTTTGTACGCTTTATTGATATTGAAACAGGTAATTATGAGACAAGAATCGTAAACAAAAACGAGTAAGAATGGAGGATCATTATGAATGAAATTCAATTAAAATACGGCTGTAACCCGAATCAAAAGCCTTCCCGGATTTTTATGGAGGATGGAAGTGAACTTCCAGTTACTGTGTTAAACGGCAAGCCGGGCTATATCAATTTTTTGGATGCTTTTAACGGCTGGCAGCTCGTTAAGGAGCTTAAGGAAGCAACAGGTCTTCCGGCAGCGACCTCTTTTAAGCATGTTTCACCGGCAGGAGCGGCGGTGGGACTTCCGCTTACGGAAACACTTGCAAAAATTTACTGGGTGGATGATCTGGGGGAGCTTTCGCCGCTGGCATGTGCTTATGCAAGAGCAAGAGGGGCGGACAGAATGTCTTCTTTTGGTGATTTTATTGCTCTTTCCGATGTGTGTGATGCGGACACGGCACGGCTGATCAAGAGAGAGGTTTCTGACGGCGTGATCGCACCCGGATATACGGAAGAAGCGTTAGAGCTTTTAAAAGCAAAGAAAAAGGGCAATTATAATATTATTCAGATTGATGCAGCCTATGTTCCTGCTGAAATTGAGAGAAAGCAGGTTTATGGGATCACATTTGAACAGGGAAGAAATGAACTGGACATTAACGGAGATCTGCTTTCTAATATTGTGACGAAAAATAAGGAAATTCCGGAAGAAGCGTTGATTGATATGAAGATCTCTCTGATCACGCTGAAATATACCCAGTCTAATTCTGTCTGCTATGTGAAGGGCGGACAGGCTATCGGTATTGGCGCAGGACAGCAGTCCAGGGTTCACTGCACAAGACTTGCCGGACAGAAAGCGGACAACTGGTATCTGCGTCAGGCACCGCAGGTTCTGGACCTTCAGTTTATTGACAGTCTTGGACGTGCGGACAGGGATAACACCATTGATGTTTATATTGGTGATGAGTATGAGGACGTTCTTCGTGAAGGAGAATGGCAGAAACGATTTAAGGTAAAACCGCCTGTGTTTACCAGAGAAGAAAAGAGGGCGTGGCTTGATGGGAATCAGGATGTAACGCTTGGGTCCGACGCATTTTTCCCTTTTTCTGATAACATTGAACGGGCATATAAAAGTGGCGTGAAGTATATTGCCCAGCCCGGAGGATCTGTAAGAGATGATCTGGTAATCGAGTGCTGTGATAAATACGACATGGTTATGGCATTTACCGGAATCAGATTGTTCCATCACTGAGTTTCGGGTCGTAAGGAAAGCTGTAGCGTTAGTGCCGCCATATGGCGGCACTTGCTTATTTGCGCGGAAGGCATAAGCCAAGCTGGAATGCTTGCATTCCAATTTGGCGCCGCCCGCGAACGATGAGAAACTCGCAAAGCGTGTTTCTCATTGTTATAAAATACGGCGTATCTCGCCGCAGCCGATCATGGTTCCGGAATTGCCGGAGGGCTGAGTGGTAAAATCATCAGGATTTGCATGGATGATCACAGATTTTCCGATAATTTCCTTGATGCTAAAGCGCTTGGTGTAGAAGGCGGACCAGGCATAGCCCTGATTACCAAGAAGAGGCAGAAGATCTCCGGCATGATAAGGGTGAGGCTCTTGTTCGGGGTTATAGTGCGTTCCTACATTGGAAAAGTTATCGGAACAGTCTCCGAATTGATGAATGTGCATACCATAGAAGCTGCCTATTTTGGGTTCTTCTTTTTCAGGCAGTCCGAAAATTTCTGCTTCCACCAAGACACCAACGTAGGAGGTCTGATAAAATTTGACAAGGCCGCTTAACTGTGGATTGGCAGCGTTTCCAGTGACCCATGCCATAGCCTGCGGATGGTTATGCAAAAGCAGATCGGTAAAGTTGATTCCAGGCGTAATTTGATTAGACTGCATGGTAAGGTAATATCCTGTCTTTTTGTTTATTTTATGCATCGTATAAAGTCAGGTTACGGGGGTTTAGAATCATTTAAGATTTTTATGGGTGCACAAATCCCATAATTGTAGTATAGTTATATTGATTTTTTAACTAAAATACAGGTAAGGGAGAGAGCAAAATGGGTTTTAGGATTATTACGGATTCTGCTTCCGATATACCGGAAAGTGTAATAAAAGAATATGATTTACATGTAATGCCGACTCCGGTGACAATTGAAGGGACAGATTATTTTGATGGGGAAACAATTTTCCCGGATCAGTTTTATGATATTCAGGCTTCCGGTAAAGAAATTAAAACCTATCATATCAGTCAGTACATGTTTGAGGAACATTTTCGTCCGTTTGCAGAGCGCGGAGATGAAGTGTTATATATTTGCTTTTCAACGGGGATTGCGGGAACTTTTAATGCCGCGAATCTGGCCTATGAAGAGATTCGCGAGGAATATCCCGATTTTAAAATGACGATCATTGATTCCAAATGTGCCTCCGTTGGTTATGGTCTGGTGGTGGAACGGCTTCTTCATATGCAGAAGAACGGAGCACCGAAGGAGCTTTTGATCGAGGCGGCAGAATTTTTCTGTGAGCATATGGAGCATGCGGTTACCGTGGTTGAGCTGAATTATCTCTTTCAGGGAGGGCGGCTCAGCAGAACCTCTTTTGTGGCAGGAACCGTGCTTGACATCAAGCCGATTATCATTGTAGATGAGATGGGATCGCTTAAGGCAGTAGAAAAGGTCAGAGGATGGAAAAAGGCTCAGAAGCGGATTTTGGATATGGTAGGCGAGAAAGGAAAGAATCTGGAAAATCAAGTGATTGGTGCCTGCTATGGCACAGACCGGGTTTCCTATGATTATATTTTGCAGGAATTGAAAGACCGATATCATGTAAAAGGAATTCTGGAGGCAAGAGTCGGATGTGCAATCGGTGCACATACAGGACCGGGAATTCTGGGCATCGTTTTCTTAAATGAAACGGATGAGAGGTTTGAAGAATATTTGAAGTAGATTACAATCAGGAAGGGCATGGTCATTAAAATGCTGGAGGTTAAAAATTTAGTATTCCATCCGGTGGATAACGGAACGGAAATCAGTATTATAGAGGATATCAGCTTCACTCTGGAGGACGGTGAAATGCTTGTTATCACGGGCCCAAACGGAGGCGGAAAGTCTACCATGGCAAAGCTTCTTATGGGAATAGAATCCTTGGATTCAGGAACGATTCTTTTAGATGGAGTGGATATTACCGGCTATTCCATTGCGCAGCGTGCAAATGCGGGAATCGGATTTGCATTTCAGCAGCCGCCCAGATTTAAGGGTATGACGGTATCACGTTTTCTTTCTCTGGCAGCAGGTGAAAAGTTATCCGAAAGAAAATGCTGTGACCTTTTAAGCGGGGTAGGGCTTTGCGCAAGAGAATACCTGAATCGGGAAGTGGACGGTACTTTGTCCGGGGGCGAAATGAAGCGTCTGGAAATTGCTTCCGTGCTTGCAAAACCTCATAAAATGTGTATTTTTGATGAGCCGGAGGCGGGGATCGATCTTTGGAGTTTTTCCATGCTGGTAAAACAATTTGAAGAACTTCATGCAGGGAAAAAGGAAAGTCTGATCCTGATTTCCCATCAGGAAAGGATTATTCAAATGGCTGACCGGATTATGGTCATTAAGGACGGAAAAGTAGATGCAATCGGTTCCAGAGAGGAAGTTTTTCCGGAATTAGTGAATAAAGATATTGGATGCGTCTGCATGAATCAGAGTCATAAAGCATAGGAAAAGCTTGCAATAAGAAAGGGAGATGGATGTGGCTAATATAGATCAGGTAACAGAGTCAATTCTGGAAAAAATTGACAGCGAGGGATTTAAGCAGGAAGGCGCCTACAACCTAAGATATAACGGTTATTCTCTTTGCCATGGAAATACGGAACATATTCATATCAAAAGAAAAGAAGATAAGCAGGGAATTGATGTTTATATCAGCGGCGATACCAAGGGAGAACAGGTGCATATTCCGGTAGTGGTAGCGGCTTCGGGCATAACGGATGAAGTATACAATGATTTTTATATTGAAGAGGGTGCACAGGTTACAATTATAGCCGGATGCGGGATTCATAACAGCGGATGTAATGACAGCCGTCATGACGGAATCCACACGTTTCATGTGGGAGCAAATGCCAATGTCCGCTATGAGGAAAAGCATTACGGAGAGGGAGAAGGCACCGGTGCGCGGATTTTAAATCCGGTAACCAAAATTATTATGGAAGAGCATTCCGTGTTTACGCTGGACACTGCACAGATCAGGGGCGTGGATTCTACAAAGCGCAAGACAGAAG
>CAMWJC010000087.1 GCA_947174495.1 uncultured Lachnospiraceae bacterium
ATTTTCTTTCTATCGCAAAATTCGTGCCCGAATCCGGGTCCGACACGTATCGCAATTTTGACTATTTGTTTTTTAAATACTCATCAATTCCCTTAGCGCCTGCACGTCCGGCACCCATTGCCAGAATAACCGTTGCCGCTCCGGTAACCGCATCTCCGCCTGCATAAACTCCTTCTTTGCTGGTTTTTCCAAACTCTTCATCCGCCACAATACATTTCCACTTATTGACCTCAAGACCCTCTGTAGTGGAAGAAATAAGCGGGTTGGGTGATGTTCCAAGCGACATGATCACTGTGTCAGCCTCAATCACAAATTCAGAACCTGGAACCTCTACCGGACGTCTTCTGCCCGATTCATCCGGCTCTCCAAGCTCCATTCTGATGCACTTCATTCCGCTGACCCATCCGTTCTCATCTTGGAGAATCTCTACGGGATTGGTAAGAAGATCAAAAATGATTCCTTCTTCCTTTGCATGATGTACCTCTTCCACACGGGCCGGAAGTTCCTCTTCACTTCTTCTGTACACAATATGAACCTCTGCTCCCAGACGCAGTGCAGTTCTTGCCGCATCCATGGCAACATTACCGCCGCCAACTACAGCGACCTTGTTTCCTCTTGTAATTGGTGTATTAGAATTTTTGTCAAATGCCTTCATCAGGTTACTTCTGGTAAGATACTCATTGGCAGAGAACACTCCGTTTGCCTGCTCTCCCGGAATTCCCATAAACTTGGGAAGTCCTGCACCGGAACCAATAAATACGGCATCAAAGCCTTCTTCACTGATCAATTCATCAATAGTAACGGATTTTCCGATTACCACGTTCGTCTCAATTTTTACTCCAAGGGCTTTTACATTTTCAATTTCTTTTGCAACCACCTTTGTTTTAGGAAGACGGAACTCAGGAATTCCATACACCAGAACGCCGCCCGGCTCATGGAGTGCCTCAAAAATGGTCACTTCATACCCCATCTTTGCCAGATCCCCTGCGCAGGTAAGTCCTGCTGGTCCTGAACCGATTACAGCAACCTTTTTACCATTCTTTTCCTTTGCTCCTTGAGGTTTTATATCATTTTCGGCTGCCCAATCCGCAACAAAACGCTCTAACTTACCAATGGAAATCGGCTCTCCCTTAATACCTCTGATACATTTGCCCTCACACTGGCTTTCCTGAGGACACACACGGCCACATACTGCCGGCAGCGCAGATGACTCGCTGATTACCTGATAAGCTGCTTCAATATCTCCATCCTTTACTTTTTCAATAAATCCGGGAATATCAATAGAAACCGGACAGCCCTTAATACACTGCGCATTTTTGCAGTTAATACAACGGACAGCCTCTTCCATTGCTTCTTCCTTATTATAGCCAAGGCAAACCTCCTCAAAATTTGTCGCCCTTACTTTCGCATCCTGTTCCCTTACTGGAACCTTCTTTAATACGTCCATTCTTCTTTATGCTCCTTTCTCAGTCTGCAACCCGTGATAAAATCACACTGCTTAATTGCAGTTTCCACATCCGCCGTGGTGAGTATCTCCTTCCTTTGCCCTCAGAAACGCTCTTCCTTCTTCCGTTTTATATATCTGCTGACGGCGCATTGCCTCATCAAAGTCAACCTGATGTCCATCAAATTCCGGGCCATCCACACAAGCGAATTTCACTTTGCCTCCAACGGTCACGCGGCACGCTCCGCACATACCTGTACCGTCCACCATGATTGGATTTAAGCTGACTATTGTTGGAAGCTCCAGCTCTTTTGTCAGCTTGCAGACAAATTTCATCATGATCATGGGACCGATCGCCACACAAACATCATAATGTTTTCCTTCGTTAACAAGGTCGGTAATAGTCTGTGTCACCATACCGCTTCTGCCATAGGAACCATCATCTGTGGTCACATAAAGATTTCCTGCAACAGCCTTCATCTCCTCTTCCAGTATCAATAAATCTTTGGTTTTTGCTCCTACGATTACATCCGCATCAATTCCATGCTCATGAAGCCATTTAACCTGCGGATATACCGGCGCAGTACCAACCCCTCCGGCGACAAACAACATTTTTTTCTTTTTGAGGGTTTCCATTTCCTCCTCTACAAATTCCGAAGGGCAGCCCAGAGGACCTACAAAATCATGGAAGGTATCCCCTGCTTTCAAATCTGCCATCATCTGTGTGCCTGCCCCCACAATTTGAAAAACAATGGTTACAGTTCCTTTTTCGCTGTCATAATCACAGATGGTAAGTGGAATACGTTCTGCCTGTTCATCTGCTCTTACAATTACAAATTGACCGGGTTTACATGATTTTGCTACTCGTTTTGCCTCTACCACCATATAAAAAATATTGGCAGCAAGCTCTTTTGTTTCTAAAATTTTGTACATTGTTTTTTCCTTTCTTTTTACTAATCAAAATTAAATTATTACTCTGTCAGAGAAATTAATCCCATTTCCCCGTTTTCATCATAAATCAGACGATTCGGAGCACCGGTATAAACCTCCACGGCATACAATCTGTCCGTCTTCGTCCGGTTTCCAATTTCATCTTCAATATATTCATCCAAAACATAATAATATCCCAAGTTTGAGATTTCCACAATAGTATTATAGGCAAATACATATTTTCCCTGTATTCCCGTCGAATGACCATAAAGATCCAATAATACCCTGCGGTCAAAAAGTGCCTGAACCACATTTCGTATTGCCTTATCGATCGTTATTTCCGTTTCCAGAGCAAACATATAACTCCTGCTAACCATCTCGCTGGAAACGCCTTCCTCTGATACTGCAATAAATTTGTAATTAGTTCTTCCAAGAGGCATAACAATCGGTGTCGTGTATTGAAGGCTGTCTTTCGTCGGTGTCTGACCATCTGTGGTATAATACACTGTACAGTCCTCTGGAACCTCCACCTCAATCAGGGTCGGCAGATGATAATCTCCACTGGGAAGTAAAATCTGTGGTGGGTCCGGGACCGTCAGATTAATCACAAACCTTCCCCTTGTCAATTCACTCTTTATGCCGTAATCATTGACAAAAATAGCAAAAATTTGAAAATCTCCCGCCTCCAGAATTAGTGGAGCGGTATAAATATTGCTGCGCTCATCCGGCATACTTCCATCCGTAGTGTAATAAATTGTTCCACTGGTATTGGCGCTCATTCTAAGGATCAGAACTTCTTCATAGGTTCCCGATCCATATCCAAACTCCGGCGCCATAGCCATGTATTGCTGAAAATGATTTTGTATATCCAAATCCCCGCTTGATACGAGAAGTTTATTAATTTTTTCATATTCCTCCCGCTCATTGTAGATTTCTATTATATTTTCAAATACTCTTTCCTTATCCACATATTCCAAATGTGTCCGATCCACCACTTCAAGTAGAATTGAAAGCGCCCGATCCTGATTTCCCAATCTGGAGAGGTATCCCACTTCAAGAAGCGCTGTATCTGCGTTTCCCGGATCTAGCTTTCTTGCTTCATCCAAAAAAGCAACAGCCTGTTCATAGTTCCCTGCCTCCGCTAACTTTCGTGCCTGCTGTATCTTGTAGGTAGGAGAATATCTGTGATACAACATTACTCCCGCAGTAATGACAATTGTCACCATCACGCAAAAGGTTGTAAGAATAATCGGGAACAGTCCCCTTCTGGTGCCATCATGGAGAAATCTGCCTTTCATACTCCCTCTTTTTACACCGCTTTTCGCAGGAAGCACCTCCTGAAAAATACTTTCATCCATTTGAGGCTCTGACGGGTTACTTCCTTCAATCTCTTCCGCAACTGTGGATAAGGTTTCCGTTATGCTGTTTTCAATTTCCGGTTCAAAATCAGGAACAATTTGTATTTCCATTCCACAGGCATCACAATACAAATGTCCTTCTTTCAATTCATATCCACACTTGGGACATACCATCGCTTCCTCCTTTCCGCATCGTCTGATATCCTGATCAGTCTTTTACTTAAAGATCTGCAGACTCCATGCAGTTATTGAGAAGCATAGCGATTGTCATAGGGCCTACTCCGCCTGGAACCGGCGTAATCGCACTGCAGACAGATGCTGCCGATTCAAAATCAACATCGCCGCAGAGTTTACCGCTCTCATCTCTGTTAATTCCCACATCGATTACCACCGCCCCTTCTTTTATGTAATCGGCCGTAATCATTTTGGGTTTTCCAATTGCCACAATTAAGATGTCAGCTCTTTTTGTCACTTCTTTTAAATTTTGGGTTCTGGAATGAGCGATTGTCACGGTTGCGTTCTCACGAAGAAGTAAAATTGCCATAGGCTTTCCAACAATATTGCTTCTACCTAAAACAACACATTCCTTCCCTTCGATTGTTATCCCACTCCTTTTCAGCAATTGTATAATTCCTGCCGGTGTACAAGATACAAATCCCGGCTGTCCAATGCAGAGTGCACCTACGCTCTGTGGATGAAAACCGTCCACATCCTTCTTTGGATCAATTGCTCTGATTACCGTATCTTCATCAATGTGAGAAGGCAGCGGAAGTTGCACCAATATTCCATTTATTTCTTCTTTGTGATTTAACTCATCAATCAGCCTGAGAAGCTCCTCCTGTGTTGTTTGTTCCGGAAGTTCATAAGCCTCAGAACCGATCCCAATATATTCACATCCTTTTTTCTTGTTTCTAACGTAAACACTTGATGCCGGATCAGCCCCTACCTGTATGACCGCAAGTGTAATGTTCACACCAGCTTCTCTTTTCCTTGCTGCTTTTTCCTTTAATTCGTCTTTAATCTGCCCGGAAATTGTTTTCCCGTCTATAATCATTGCCATAATTTCCTTATCCTTTCCAAATCCTATCCTAAAACAAACCGGTAATCATTCCGTCCTCGTTAACATCAATGGAATATGCCGCCGGCTTTTTAGGCAGTCCCGGCATGGTCATAACCGCACCGGTAAGTACCACTACAAAACCTGCCCCTGCACTGACATATACTTCCCTAACACTGATATTAAAATTCTCGGGTCTTCCTAACAGTTCCGGATCATCCGAAAGAGAATATTGTGTTTTTGCAATGCAGACAGGCAACTTCCCAAATCCTAATTTCTCCAGCTGCTGAATCTGTTTGGAGGCCCCTGAGGCATAAATCACTTTATCCGCACCGTATATTTCCTTGGCTACCGTCTCGATCTTCTCCTTCAGACTAATTTCATCTTCATATAAAAGTTTAAAATTGCTTTTCTTATTCGCCAGTGTATCCAAAACCTTTTGGGCCAGTTCAATTCCACCCTCTCCGCCCTTTTCCCAAACTCTGGCAAGAGCAAATTCACAGCCCTTTTCCTTACAAAATTTCTCGACAAAGGAGACCTCTGCCTCCGTATCTGTCACAAAGCTGTTTAATGTAACAACAATTGGTACTCCGTATTTATGCAGATTTTCAATGTGCTTCTCCAAATTTACAATTCCTTTTTGGAGTGCAGACAAATTTTCTTCCGAAAGCTCTTCCTTCTTCATGCCTCCATTATATTTTAAGGCACGAATCGTTGCCACCAAAACAACAGCATCCGGTTTGATACCAGCCTTCCGGCACTTAATATCAAAAAACTTCTCTGCGCCTAAATCTGCTCCAAATCCTGCTTCCGTCACAACATAATCAGCCATTTTCAGTGCCGCCTTTGTAGCCCGTACGGAATTACAACCGTGTGCAATATTGGCGAAAGGTCCTCCATGCACCAACACCGGCGTATGCTCCAATGTCTGAATCAAATTCGGTTTCATGGCATCCTTAAGAAGCGCTGCCATAGCGCCTACCGCATTTAAGTCTGCAGCCCTTACCGGCATTCCCTGATCATTATACGCGACTACAACATTTCCCAGTCTCTCTTTCAGGTCTTTCATATCGGTTGCAAGACATAAAATTGCCATGATTTCAGATGCCACCGTAATTACAAAATGATCCTCTCTGACTGTTCCGTCTGACTTAGCTCCTAGGCCAACTACCACATTCCGAAGCACCCTGTCATTCATATCAAGACATCGCTTCCACACGATAGATCTGGTATCAATCTTTAACTCATTTCCCTGCTGAATATGATTATCCAAAATAGCAGCAAGAAGATTATTTGCACTGGTGACTGCATGAAAATCTCCTGTAAAATGAAGATTCAGTTCTTCCATGGGAACCACCTGCGAATATCCGCCTCCCGCAGCTCCTCCCTTAATCCCGAAACAGGGGCCCAAAGAAGGCTCGCGCAAAACAGTTACCGCCCTTTTCTTTAATCTGCCAAGTGCCTGTCCAAGTCCTACACTAACTGTAGTTTTCCCCTCTCCAGCCGGTGTTGGGTTGATAGCAGTCACCAGAATCAGCTTTCCATCCGGCTGATCCGCAAGCTTTGCAAGATACTCATCGGTAATCTTTGCCTTATATTTTCCATAAAGTTCCAGATCATCTTCTGCGATTTGCAAGTTTTCCGCCACCCTGACAATTGGCTCCAGTACTGCCTCCTGGGCAATTTGAATGTCTGTTTTCATTATAATGACTCCTCTATGTACTGCTCAAACTGTTCCATACTCATAAGGACTTTTCTGGGTTTTGTCCCCTCTTCTTCTCCTACCACACCGGCCTCACACAGCTGATCCATAATCCTTGCAGCCCGGTTGAAACCAATTTTAAAAACTCTCTGCAACATACCAATTGAGGCTTTATCCTTCTCAATAATAAATTTGGCTGCCTCTACAAAATACTGATCTTTCTCATTACCATCTCCAGAGGCCCCCGAAACGCCGCCACTTCCACCATAGGTAGCAATTTTATCCTGAATACCTGGATCATAAATATTACCCAGCGTCTGATTTTTCAGGAATTCCACCACATCCGAAACCTCTTTATCCGAGACAAAAGCCCCCTGCACTCTGGCAGGCTTACTGTAGCCCTGAGGGTAAAAAAGCATATCACCTTTTCCCAAAAGCTTTTCGGCTCCATTCATATCAAGAATTGTACGAGAATCCACCCCGCTGGAAACGCTGAATGCCACACGGCTTGGCATATTGGCTTTAATCAAACCTGTAATAACATCTACGGAAGGTCTCTGAGTCGCAATAATCAAGTGAATTCCACAGGCACGCGCAAGCTGTGCCAGACGACAAATAGCCTCTTCTACCTCCCCCGGTGCAACCATCATCAAATCTGCAAGCTCGTCCACAATAATTACAATCTGGGGCAGTTTTTGAGGAGCCTCAGGATCTCCTGATTCCTGCATCCCTTCCACTTTTTTATTATAACCTTTCAGATCCCTGACATTAAAATCAGCAAACTTCTGATAACGGTCAGTCATCTCCGCAACACCCCACTGCAATGCCGCAGACGCCTTCTTCGGATCGGTAACTACCGGAATCAGCAGGTGCGGGATTCCATTATAAACACTGAGCTCTACTACCTTCGGATCAACCATAATCAGTTTTACATCATCTGGATGGGCTTTATACAAAATACTCATAATCAATGTATTAATACAAACCGATTTACCGGAACCAGTTGCACCCGCAATCAGCATATGAGGCATTTTGGCAATATCTGCTACCACTACCTTGCCCGCAATATCCTTTCCCACTGCAAAAGCCAGATTAGAAGGAAATTCTTTAAACTCCTTACTTTCCAGAAGATCCCGAAGTGCCACCATGGTATTTTCTTTGTTGGGAACCTCAATTCCCACCGCAGCCTTGCCCGGAATCGGTGCCTCAATTCGAATGTCCGTTGCTGCAAGGTTTAGCTTAATATCATCCGAAAGGCCTACGATTTTACTTACCTTTACCCCTTGCTCCGGCTGCATTTCAAACCGGGTAACAGCAGGTCCCTGACTGATATCCGTGATTGTTACTCGGACACCAAAGGTCTGCAGCGTCTGCTGCAGACGCTGTGCTGTTTCCTTCAATTCTCGTGTGGAATCTCCGCCTTTCGCAGTTCCCTTTACCAACTTATTAATGGGCGGAAAGATATATTTTTTGGGTACCGGAGGTTTCATGGCAGCTGCATTTTGTTCCGGTTTCTGCGCTACTGGCTTCTCGGGAACTCCCTCATTTACCTTTGGCTGATCAAAAACAGGTTTTTCTCTGTATGTAACAGCCGATACCTGAGGTGATTGCTGTGGTTGTTGTAATGGCTGTTGTAATGGTTGTTGCAGCGGTTGCTGACTCTCGCTTTTATATTCATAAGGATACTCATCCTCCGGCTCTTCCTCTTCAAAATCGCCGGTTATCTCCGAAAGCTCATCTTTGCCGGTATCTTCATAGGCATGATGAATTTTGATCTGATCAAAATGGTACGTATCCTCCTCTTCCTGCTCTTTTATTGCATGATCCATCTGTTCTTCAAAATCCGTCAAATTAATCTCGTGAATATCATCCCGTCCCTTTTCGATGCTTTCACGCTCTGTTAAGGAAGTATCCAGCATAACTCCTGTAACCTTTTTATCCATACGAAGTATTTTTTCGTTTTCCAGTTCTTCCTGACGAATCTTCTTTTCTTCCTGCCGTCTTTTTCGTTCTTCTTCCATCTCTTCCCGACGAATACGCGCTCTTTCTCTTCGATAGGCAGCATCCTCTTTTGAACGCTCATATACTTTTTTACCGCCCTTTTTCACGCCGGTCACAAAGGACTTGTCCGTAAGTATCACAATCGAAATGATGGTTGCAACTAAGATTACTAAAATGGAACCCACCATTCCCAGAAAATGATGCAGCAGATACGCCAATGATCCGCCAATCACACCGCCTCCATTATGATTTACACTGCTGTTTTCATAAATCGCTTTAATCTGATAAGTCTCTGTTCCATCCAATCTTCCCGCAAAAAATTCACATAGAACGCCCACAAGCAGCGCAAGAACCACTCCTGATACCAGTTTCCGTATTGCAATAACATTCCCACTATTTACGGTGCCAAAAGCAATCATCACGAAAAGAGCCAGCGGCATTACATATGCCGTAAGCCCAAAAATACCGAACATTATATTGCTGATCGTCTCTCCCATTACTCCGGCTACGCCAAAATTGCAAATGAACAAAAACACCGCAACCGCAAACAAAACAATTAGAAATACTTCATTTCTGATTGCTATATCCATCGGTTCGCTTTTTCTTGAATTATTACGGGAGGAACTACTTGTCCTTTGATAATTTCTGCTACCTGAACTGTTTCTCTTCTGACTGGAAGAATTGCTCCTATTACTATTACTGTTTTTTGTCTGTGCCATACTAAAACCCCTTCAGTACCCAGACCGGTACTTACATAATCTTATATAGTATAGCATTTTCATCAAATCTTGTCACCATAAACTGTTATTTG
>CAMWJC010000088.1 GCA_947174495.1 uncultured Lachnospiraceae bacterium
GTAGGAAGCGTTATGAAGCCTGTCACCGACCGGCACAAAGTATCCCGTGCAAAGCTGGCTTATCTGATCGATGCCACAGCTGCTCCGGTATGTATTATTGCGCCAATCTCTTCCTGGGCCGCGGCAGTATCCGGCTTTGTAGAAGGCGAAGACGGATTTTCCATTTTTATCCGGGCAATTCCTTATAACTATTATGCGCTGCTAACAATTGTCATGATGATCGCCATGATTCTTCTGGGTATCGAGTTCGGTTCCATGCGCACTCATGAAGCAAATGCATTAAACGGCGATCTCTTCACCACAGGGGCTTCTTCTTCAACAGAGGAAACTGCTCCGGCAGGTGCCAAAGGCAAGGTAATCGATCTGATCATTCCCATTGTTACGCTGATTATCTGCTGCGTCATCGGCATGATCTATACCGGTGGTTTCTTTGAAGGAGAAGGCTTTGTTTCCGCTTTCTCGAATTCCGATGCATCCGTAGGTCTTGCTTTGGGAAGTATTTTTGCCATGATCATCACCATCATCATATATCTTTGCAGAAGAGTCCTTACCTTTACGGAGTGTATGGAATGTCTTCCCTCCGGTTTCAAGGCAATGGTACCCGCTATTCTGATTCTGACCTTTGCATGGACATTGAAAGCAATGACTGACAGTCTTGGAGCTGCAGAGTTTGTTGCCGGCGCTATGGAACACAGCGCAAGCGGCCTGATGAACTTCCTGCCTGCCATTATTTTCCTTGTAGGATGCTTTTTGGCATTTTCTACCGGAACTTCATGGGGTACCTTCGGCATCCTGATTCCTATCGTGGTTGCCGTATTTGCAAACTCCAACCCGCAGCTAATGATCATATCCATTTCTGCCTGCATGGCCGGCGCCGTATGTGGAGATCATTGCTCACCTATTTCCGACACCACCATTATGGCCAGTGCCGGTGCGCAATGTAACCATGTGAATCATGTATCCACCCAGCTCCCTTATGCGATGGTGGCTGCAGCCGTTTCCTTTATTACTTATATTATAGCTGGTTTTACACAGAATGCTTGGATCACTCTTCCCATTGGGATCATTCTGATGCTTGCAGTTCTGATTGTCATCAAATTGATTACCCGCCCCAGCGAGGCATAAATCGATTTCGAAGTCTTTATAGTTACATAAAAGGAGCTTTCAGACCGCATATACGATCCGAAAGCTCCTTAATTCATAAAAATTAATTCTTATAAAGCTTCAATCTTTGCCATCAGGTCATTTATATCCATTCCGTGAACCATTGCTGCTTCCTCAAGACTTTCTCCCTGAGCGGAAGGACAGCCCAGGCAATGCATGCCTGCCTCCATAAGAATAGGTGCAACATTGGGATTTGTCCTTAAAATCTCACCGATCGTCATGTCTTTGGTAATCTGTGCCATATCTCATAACCTCCTTGTAATCTAATCTGTGGAACTTCTACAGTATAATACTTTACCCGATTTCTGGCAAGACTAAACTCAGACAGCATTTTTTACAAAAGATTTCTAAAATTTCCGTAAAATCCATACTTTGTTCATAAAAAAGTACACTCTTTGCCTTGACTGTTTCTTGCCTTGTAACATATAATGAAACTACGGTAAAAGCATAGTTTTTATGCTAAAATAAATCAAATAATTTAATGTAGGAGGCTTACGCAAAATGAGACCAGAATGGACAGATTTTGTAGGCGGCAAGTGGGAGAACGAAGTAAACGTACGTGACTTCATTCAGAGAAACTATCATCCTTATGATGGTGACGAGTCCTTCTTAGCTGAGGCTACACAAGACACAAAAGACTTATGGCAGATGGTTCTTGATCTGCAGAAAAAGGAACGTGAAGCAGGCGGTGTTCTTGATATGGATACCAAGGTTGTATCTACCATCACATCACACGGCCCCGGTTACCTTGACAAATCCAAAGAAAAAATCGTTGGTTTCCAGACAGATGCTCCTTTTAAGCGTTCCCTGCAGCCTTATGGCGGTATCAGAATGGCAGAGAAGGCATGCGAGGACAACGGCTACAAAGTAGATCCTGAGATCAGCGAATTCTTCAACACACACAGGAAAACACACAATGCCGGCTGTTTCGATGCTTACAACGCAGAGATGAGAGCATGCCGTTCCGCACATATCATTACCGGTCTCCCGGATGCTTATGGCCGTGGACGTATCATCGGCGATTACAGACGTGTTGCTCTGTATGGTATTGACAGACTGATCGAAGACAAGATGGCACAGAAGGATTCTACCGGACGTGTTATGACTGACGACGTGATCCGTCTTCGTGAAGAGCTTTCCGAGCAGATGGTTGCTCTTAAATTGATGAAAGAAATGGCTGCTTCTTATGGCTGCGATATTTCCAAACCCGCTACCAACGTTAAGGAAGCAATCCAGGCTACCTACTTCGGATACTTATGTTCCGTTAAGGAGCAGAACGGTGCAGCTATGTCCCTTGGACGTACTTCCACCTTCCTTGACTGCTATGCAGAGAGAGATCTTGCAAACGGAACCTTCACAGAGCAGGAGATCCAGGAATTTGTTGATCACTTCATTATGAAGCTTCGTTGCGTAAAATTCGCACGTACTCCTGAGTACAACCAGATCTTCGCAGGCGATCCCGTATGGGTAACCGAGTCCCTGGGTGGTGTTGGCGTTGACGGACGTCCTATGGTTACAAAGATGAGCTTCCGTTATCTGCACACCTTAACCAACTTAGGACCCAGCCCTGAGCCCAACCTTACAGTTCTTTGGTCCACAAGACTTCCTGAGAACTGGAAGAAATACTGTGCTAAGATGTCTATCCAGACCTCTTCTATCCAGTATGAGAACGATGATCTGATGAGAGTTACACACGGTGATGACTACGGTATCGCATGCTGCGTATCCTCCATGGTTATCGGTAAAGAAATGCAGTTCTTCGGCGCAAGAGCAAACCTTGCAAAATGTCTGCTTTACGCATTAAACGGTGGTGTAGACGAAGTTACCAAGAAACAGGTTGGTCCCAAATATCGTCCTGTTGAAGGCGATGTTCTTGACTATGATGACGTATACAGCAAATTCATCGACATGATGGAATGGCAGGCAGATGTATATGTAAATACTCTGAACATCATCCACTATATGCATGACAAATACTGCTACGAGAGAGCTGAGATGGCACTCCATGACAGAGACGTTAAGCGTTACTTCGCAACTGGTGTTGCAGGTCTTTCCATCGTAGCCGACTCCTTATCAGCTATCAAGTATGCTAAGGTTGAAGTAATCCGTGACGAAGACGGCATTATCGTTGACTTTAAGACAACTGGAGACTTCCCGAAATATGGTAATGATGACGATCGCGTAGACGCAATCGCTCAGGAAGTTGTTCATAAGTTCATGACAGCAATCAGAAGACATCACACCTACAGAAATGGTGTTCCTACGACCTCTATCCTTACCATTACTTCTAACGTAACTTATGGTAAGGCAACCGGAAACACACCTGACGGACGTAAGAAAGGACAGCCTTTCGCTCCTGGTGCTAACCCGATGCATGGACGTGACACCCACGGTGCAGTAGCATCTCTGTCTTCTGTATCCAAGCTTCCTTTCAATGATGCACAGGATGGTATCTCCAATACCTTCACCATCATTCCCGGAGCTCTCGGCAAGGAAGATCAGGTCTTCGCTGGCGATATCGAGGTAGACCTGAATAAATAATCATACCTGATGTCTATACAGACGGTACTGAAATTTATTTAAACAAAAATATTAAAACGATTCACCTTCAGGAGGTACAACAAATGGATGAAAAAAGTATGATCGACGATCTTGTGAAAATGCTGGATTCCGGTATGGCAATGGGTGTCGGGCATGTCAATGTAGACACTGACGCTGCCGAGGAACAATCCAAAACTGTTCAGACCATGGGATGCACCGATTGTTCCAGAACTCCTCTGGCGTGCAGTGTACCTACCCTGGAGGATGGATTGGATGATTTTCACTAATTAAAGGAGGTAATTACCATGGCAACAAATAGTGCTCAGGTAGATAATTTAGTATCATTATTGGATGGCTATGCAACAAAGGGCGGACATCATCTTAACGTTAACGTTTTAAACAGAGATATGTTATTAGACGCTCAGAAGCATCCCGAGAACTATCCTCAGCTTACAATCCGCGTTTCCGGATATGCAGTTAATTTCATCAAATTAACTCCCGAACAACAGGCTGATGTTATTTCCCGTACATTCCATGAGTCAATCTAATGCTTAACAACGGACATCGCGCTTTGCGAACCGTTCTTATGTCAAGCAAAACGCCCGCTTTCAAAGCGGGCGTTTTTATTACCTAGGTAATTACCTATGTAATTACATCTGTGATTACATCTTTTCACTATATAAATTTCTCCTGCATCATCTTATACTGCTTCTTCTGAGTATACATCCTCTTATCCGCAAGCTGCATACATGACATCAAGGAAAGTCCTTCCTCGTCACTGATACAGCAGATTCCGAAGCTTGCCCGGAACGGATAGGGCTTTGGCGTCCGTTCCTCCTCCTTCCTCATGGCATGAATAAACTGTTCCGCAAACTCCAGTTCCCTCTTACGATCATCTGCATAGAGAAGCACAAAATACTCATCTCCACCCACTCTGGCACAAATCTCGTCCTCACCCATCAGTTCTTCCAGAATCCTTGCCAACCGGCAAAGCGCTTCATCGCCTTCCGAATGTCCGAAGTTGTCATTAATATATTTCAGACCATTCATATCAATACTTACGATACTGAGGAACTTTCCTTCCTCCTGATAGCGGTCATGAAGGCTTCTGAGATGTTTCTCAAAGCCCCTGCGGTTATAAATCCCGGTCAGTGCGTCTTTGTGATACAGAGTCCGAATCTGTTCCAGCGTAGATACCTCCCGGTGCATGGCCGCCTCTTCAATCACGTTGGCAAGCCCCAACAGATAGGTCTGCACATAAACATCCGGCCATTCGTCATCCTCGAACAGCATCACCATGTATCCATAGCACTTATTTTTATAATGTACCGGGAACACATGATATCCCTGGGGCGGTTCGTCTTTGAGAATTTCTTCTGGCAAAATTTCTTCACGGTCAAACTCCTCTTCACAATGAATACCTTTGTGATCCTTGTCATAAATTCTCTTCAATATCATCTTCTGGGTATAGGAATTGTCTGTTTCTGCTTTCTCAAACTCTTTTTCTTCCCGGTCACAGAGGCACAGATAAGCTTTACTGCATTTAATATTTGCGAGATATTTCTCAGCAACACGCAGATATTCCGTCTCGGCAAAAGCATCCTGATATTCTGTGGTCATATAGACCGATTGCTTGATATGATCCTCCTGAAGGTAAATCTTATGGAGCAAAAAGGAGATATCGACAATTTCTTTCCGGTTTCCGCATCCGCAGCTTTCCCTGAGCTGCAGCTGCGGCTTCAGCCATTCTACCCGCTCCTGCGGTCTGCCATTGCATACGTTATCAATGATCTCCACTGCCTTTTTGCCCATAGCTTCAAAGGGAGCACTGATACTTGTAATGGAAGGCTGATACCTGCGCACCTCTAAAATATCATCATATCCGGATACGCATACATCTTCCGGTATTCGCACGCCACGACTTTTTAACTCGTTGCATATGGATAATGCCATGTGATCATTAGAGCAGATAATCGCCTGCGGATAAGTATCCCTTCCTTCCATATACCAATCCACAGCCTGTTTACCCTTGGTCCGCCAATAATCTCCTTCAAAAACCATATGTTCCGTGACGGGAATCTTTTCCTCCTCCATTACATCCAGAAAACATTGATATCTTTTGGGACCATTTTCACTCGTCATCTTGCCGGTCATAAAACAGATATCCCGGAACCCATGATCATGAATGAAATGTCTGGTCATATCAGCTATGGCTTCTCCATCTTTAACCAGTACATTATAAAAATCATCTTTGGCATCCCTTAAATAAACTACCGGACATTTGGCATGCTCTTTCAGCAGGTTATTGATTTCGCTTTTCATTCCGTCAATGTCAAAAGTATCCTCCGCCACCATGATTCCATCCAATTTGGAAAGATCCGGAATCCGGATAACACTCTTTTCCCCCTCGGCATAAAGCACATTATCTCCATAAGAACCGAAATTACAAAAAACAAACACATCATAATCCAGTTCCTTAGCCCTTTTGAAAATGGATTTCAGGATCACCTCCTGATATTCCGACTCCACTTCCCCCATAAAGACACCGATTTTCCTTCTCATCGCTCACCCTCCTGTATTAACAGGCAAATCGCTCCTAATCCCTCTGGAATTCCAACAGATCACCGGGCTGACAATCCAGTACATCACAGATTGCATTCAGAGTGGAAAACCGAATCGCACTAACCTTTCCCGTCTTAATATTTGAAAGGTTTACATTGGCTATCCCTACCTTTTCTGCCAGCTCATTCAGAGAAATCTTTCTATCTGCCATCATTCTATCTAATCTTAAAATAATTGCCATATTATCACCTGTACCTTTCATCCGGCTTCGCCTATAATGTTTCATCCGACTGACGCTGAAGCTCGCATCCGTACTCAAAAATTTGGAATACGCACCACAGGGAAAATCCAACAACTGCCCCAATCAAGAGACTGCTCTGAAGGACAAGAACCGTAATCAGCACAAATGCCACCTTCAAGTTCTTTACAATTTCCGGTCTGAAAGGGGAGTAGCTTTCCTTAATATTCTGAAATACCTTGCCCACAAAATGCATAACTACTGCAAAACAGATCAACATAATTCCTGCAACAATCACATATACCCCCAGTGTCATTGCTATAGATTCTATGTTCTCCGGGACAAGGATATTCTCCAGAAAGCCGCCGTCAAGCAGCACCTCCAACTCTTCCTTCGCATAGGCTCCTTCCTCCGCGGCCTTGTCAAACTCCTGATCAATGTAGCTTTTCATCCCGATTATCAAACATCCACAGACGATTGCAATCACCGACATCACAATACAAAGTATCTTGGTGATCCTGACAAGAATTAATGCTACATTACTGCTTTTTTGAATTTTCTCAATTTTTACATTACTCTCACTCATAATTTACCCTCATTTCTTTGACTTGTTAATTGTTATGAGTAGAGTATAATATGGCATATTATGTTTGTCAATATATATTTAATGTTTATCGTTAAATTTTTAATACTATTTGTTAATCATATCCTCCCTTGTCATTTTATTTTTCTTCTTTTGTTCATACATTCGCTTATCTGCGAGCTGTATACACTCCATTAATGATAATCCATTATTTTCCTCAAGCGCACATATGCCAATGCTTGCATGAAAGGGATACGGCTTGTCAGCATTTTTTTCTTCTTCTTTTATTGCTGCAACAAATACCTCTTCAAAAGTATCGTTTCTATTACTCTCTTCGGATAAAAGCAGCATGGCAAATTCGTCACCGCCCATTCTGGCACATACATCTCTTTCTCCGGCTATATTTTCCATCACCTTCGCCAGCCTCCGTAGTGCCTCATCGCCCTCTCCATGCCCATAATGGTCGTTAATATATTTCAAACCATCCATATCAATACTTACAATGCTGAGATGCTCTCTGCCCTTTTGCAGTCCCTCATAAAGCTGTCTTAAATTTTTCTCAAATCCTCTCCTGTTATAAATTCCCGTCAAAGAATCCTTCAGATAGATCATCTTAATCTGTTCCAACCCGAGAATATTCTGATGAATTACGCCATCCTCTATTGCATTCGCTAAGCTCATTAAATATGCCTGTGTAAAAGAATCCGTCCATTGATCTTCTAAGAAAGTCAATGCGATGTATCCATAAATATTATGCTTACAATGAATGCTGAAAATTAAAAAGGCTTCTGGTCCCTCTTCTGTCAATACTCTGGGCGGGAGCAATTCTCTTCTGGGAAACTTCTGTTCTATATTAACCACCTGATGAGCAACAGTATAAAATCTTTTCAGCACCATATTTTCAGTAAAGCAATCCTTCTTCTCTTCCTGCTCCTTTTCCTCCTCATCACATAAACACAGGCAGGCTTTATCAAACCTGATACTATGAATATATTTTTCGGCCGCAAGAAGATAATCGTTCTCTTCAAAGGCATCCTGACAGTCTGTGGTCATAAAGACAATCTGTTTTATGTTATTATCCTGAATATAAATTTTTTCCCGTAGCTCCGACCAATTTGAAGGGATTTCCTGTCTGCCGCAGCCACAGCTTTTTCGAAGCACAAGTTCTCCTTTTACCCTTTCAATGTGCTCCTGCATTCTGCCATTGCGTACATTATCAATCATCTCTACTGCCCGCATTCCTATTTTGTCAAAAGGGATTCTTACTGTAGTCAGAGACGGTTGATGAAACTCTGCATCCGTTATATTGTCATAACCGGAAACACAGACTTTCTCCGGAACACAAACTCCTCTTTTTTCCAACTCTTCACAGATAGACAGCGCCATGTAATCATTTGAACAAATAATCGCTTCCGGATAGGTTTCTCTACCTTCCATGAACCAATCCACGGCTTCCTTACCTTTTTCCCTCCAATAGTCTCCTTCAAATACCATATGCTCCGTAACCGGTATGCCTGCTTCTTCCATTACATTTAAAAAGCCCCGATACCGGCTCTGCGCATCTGCATACTCTTTTTTTCCCGTCATAAAGCAAATATCCCGGAAACCGTGATCTTCAATAAAATGTCTTGTCATATCCTCCATTGCTTCTAAATCATCAACCCTGATATTATAAAAATTGTCCTTAGGAGATCGTAGATAAACTATCGGGCAAGCAGCATTCTTCCGAAGGTATTCCTCTAATTCTTCTCCCATTCCGTCAATATCCAGTGTATCCTCCGCCACTATGATTCCCTGAAGCGTTGAAACCTCCGGAAGATAGACTATAGATTTCTCACCTTCTGCATAAAGTACATTATCGCTATAGGATCCAAAATTGGCAAATACAAAAATATCATAGTTTAACTCTTTCGCTCTCCTGAAAATAGAATGAAGCACCATTCTTTGATATTCCGCTCCTACTTCCCCTATAAAAACACCTATCCGTTTTCTCATTGTCATGCACTCCAAAAGCTACACATATTTCCCTAATAACAGAATAACTGTCTGAAAACAGAATTGCAATAGCAAAATTGCCTGCCAATTA
>CAMWJC010000089.1 GCA_947174495.1 uncultured Lachnospiraceae bacterium
CCTATAAGAAATATTTTTCTATGCGCAGGGAGAAAAGCAAGTGGTCGGAGAAAAATAAGAAATTGGTTAAAAGCCTTGAAGAACGGGGACTTATGACCGATTTTGGCAGAAAGAAAATTGAGGAAGCTCAAAAAAACGGTCAGTGGAACGCTCCAAAATCCATGGAAATTACAGAGGAACACATTGCCCAGCTTTCTGCGCTGCTGGAAGAATATGAGCCCGCCTACACAAATTGGGTGGCCATGTCCTTATCAGTAAAGAAAACCTACACGCGAGCGTATTTTGATGCAAAGACAGATGCCGGACGTGAAAAGCGAATCGCTTGGATGGTGGACAGACTCAATAAAAATCTAAAACCTATGTAACGATTTCGCCTGCTTTATTGGTATGTGATTCATTGTTTTCATGAGCAATAAAATATTTTATAAAAAATAAAAATTTTGAAATAAAATGCGTAATAACAACGTTATATAATAAGAAAGGACAAGGAGAAAGGTTATAGTGAAAAAGGTATGGGCTAAGATACTGAAAATAATGAAGAATATAGCACTTGTGTTGTTTGCCGGAATCCTTATCTTTTTTCTTATCCGGTCTATTGGGAGAGCAATAAATAAAAAAACGCCGGAAGGTGGAATCAATGAATCTATGTATGTTGAAATAAACGGCACACAACAGTGGATAAGCATTTACGGAGAAGATATAAATAATCCAGTCCTGCTGTATCTTCATGGAGGACCTGGTTCTTCGACCAGCGCTTATGATTATGCTTTTACTCGGAAGTGGGCGGATGTATATACCGTTGTCACATGGGATCAAAGAAATTGCGGAAAAAGTTATGAAAAAAGTCAAAATGATACGGCGCTGACCTATGAGCTTATGATGAGTGACGGATTAGAAATGACAAAATACTTAACTGACTGCTTTGGCAAAGAAAAGATCACAATCCTGGGTCATTCATGGGGAACTTATTTCGGTTGCAATTTGATTTTGGCATATCCGGAGTATTATGACTGCTACATAGGAACCGGGCAATTGGTTGATATGTATCAAAATGAAATCGCATTTAAAGAAGCTGCTGCGGAGTGGGCAGGCGATGATGAAGAAGGGTTAGAGCTTTTAAATTCAATTATGCCGGATAATTTTTATACATTAGAACACTTTACTGCACGAAATCTCCTTATGGAAAAATATGGTTATGATATGATGGTGGATGGAACAGATTATAATATGGCAGCTGCGGAAATTTTTAATCCGTATTATACTTTGGCGGATTGGGTAAAGCTTTTAAATTCCGATGGTACGGTATATATGGATTTTATCATGTCAGATGAATTTGATAAATTTTCTTTGACAGACAGAACAGAATATGAAGTACCATATTATAATATTAACGGAGACCGTGATTACCAAACAAATTTTAAGCTGGCACAGGAATATTATGACGAAATCAATGCTCCATATAAAAAGCTTTATATTATGGGAGATACAACACATGGGTTGCTAGAATCAAAATCTGAAGCTTTTTCAGAGATCCTGCATGAAATAGCCAAAGAACAGAGTTTTGGTTGACACAATATAACAGTAAGTCTATAATAAATATGTAAAATTATTACATAATAATGCGCTTTTGTAGCGAAAGAGGGAGGAAATTCCAATGAAGAAACTATCTGTTAAAAGTGTTGTTGCAATCGGTATCGGTGCAGCTTTATTTTTTGTTTTAGGAAAGATTTCAATTCCTACACCGGTTCCAAATACTTATATCAGCTTACAGTATGCGATACAGGCTGTGTTTGCTACACTGTTTGGACCGATAGCAGGTCTGCTGATCGGGTTCATCGGTCATACATTGATTGATGCAACCAGTTATGGTCCTTGGTGGAGCTGGATTATTGCTTCTGCATTTGCAGGCCTTGTAATCGGAATTGCTACGTTGAAGCTGGATATCAATGATGGACTTGATGTTAAAAAGATTATTCATTTCAACGTTTCACAGATTGTTGCCCATCTGTTGGCATGGGGACTTGTTGCATCTTGTCTGGATATCTTGATTTATTCGGAACCGATTGAGAAGGTATTTGCACAGGGACTCGTTGCAGGTATTGCTAATATGCTGACAACCGGAATTGTTGGTACACTTCTGTTGATTGCATATGCTAAGACAGTTGTAAAGAAAGGCTCTCTGAATAAGGAGGACTAATTTATAGCGGTAATTATTAAGAGCGGTCGTTTTTATGCGGCTGCTCTTTTCATCTTATAGGAAATTATAGAAAGAAGGAGTAATTATATGGCATCTCCAGTGATTTCGTTTAAAGACTACAGCTTTCAATATAATGCGCAGGCTGAACCGACACTGCGGCATATTAACCTGGATATTTATCCCGGGGAAAAGGTACTGATTGCCGGCACTTCAGGCAGCGGCAAAAGTACGATAGGAAACTGCATCAACGGATTAATACCGTTTGCTTATCCTGGTAAAAGCACGGGCAGTCTTCTGGTGGACGGAGCACCGGCCGATAAGAGCAGTATTTTTGAATTAAGTCATACAGTGGGTACAGTATTGCAGGATACAGACGGACAATTTATCGGATTGACGGTGGGAGAAGATATTGCTTTTGCACCGGAGAACGATTGTGTTCCCCAGGATGAGATGAAAGAGATGGTAAACAGGGTGGCCGAACTGGTGGACATTGACCATCATCTGGAATATGCACCGCAGGAACTTTCTGGCGGGCAGAAGCAGCGTGTCAGTCTGGCCGGGGTGATGGTGGAGGCAGTGAAGGTGCTGCTGTTTGATGAACCGCTGGCGAATCTGGACCCGGCAGCAGGACGGTCCGCAATAGAACTGATCGATATGGTGCATGAGCGCACGGGAGCGGCAGTTCTGATCATAGAACACAGACTGGAGGATGTACTGTGGCGCAACATGGATCGTATCATTCTGATGAACGAAGGAGAAATTGTTGCGGACATGTCAGTGACAGAATTGCTTGCAGGTAATCTGCTTTTGCAGCATGGAATCAGAGAACCGCTTTATTTGACGGCCCTTCGTTATGCCGGTGTTGAAATCAGTGAAGCGTTGCATCCTGAGCATGTGGACAGCCTTGTCCTCGGAACGGAAGATAAGGAGAAGGTGCGGAATTGGTATCAGGTGCAGAAAGCCGGTATACATGCCAAGCAGCACGGCGAGGAACTGCTGCGAGTGGATAATCTGAAGTTTGGTTATACGCCGGACAAGTATAACCTGCAGGATGTTAATTTTACGATCCATAAGGGAGAAATGGTAAGTATTGTGGGCCGGAACGGAGCCGGAAAGAGTACTCTCGCAAAGTTGATCTGTGGTTTTGAAAAGCCGGTTTCCGGAGCCATTTACATGGACGGCAGAGATATAGAAAATGATACTATCAAGGAGAGAGCCGAAAGAATCGGTTATGTGATGCAGAATCCAAACCAGATGATCTCGAAACCGATGATCTGGGATGAGGTGGAGATGGCGCTTGTACAGAGCGGCATGCCCAAGGAAGAACGCACGAAACGAGTGGAAGAAACCTTGAAAGTGTGCGGTTTGTATTCTTTTCGGAACTGGCCGGTTTCGGCGTTGTCTTTTGGGCAGAAGAAGCGGGTGACGATTGCAAGTATTCTTGTTCAGCGTCCTCAGGTAATCATTCTGGATGAGCCTACGGCAGGACAGGATTATCATCATTACACGGAAATTATGGAGTTCCTGAAGGAATTGAACGAAAAAGGTTATACAATATTGATGATTACGCATGACATGCATCTGATGTTGGAATACACGGAGCGTGCAATTGTTTTCAGTGAAGGGAGAATGTTAGCTGATACAACGGCAGCACATGTATTAAATGATCCGGAACTGGTACAGGCGGCAAACCTAAAAGAGACCAGTCTGTATACATTAAGCCTTGCTTGTGGCATTGAGGACCCGCAGGTTTTTACAGAATGCTTTATCGGATATGAGAAGAAGGAGGTGCGGTAAGATGGCAAGAATTGCGATATTGAGCTATATTAAGCGAAAAAGCCTCGTGCATGAACTGACGGGAACAACGAAGCTGATCTTCTTCATAGCCTGGAGTGTGGCGAGTATGGTTACATACGATACAAGAGTGCTGATCTGTATGCTGCTGATCAGTGTTGTGGTCTTTAAAGTCAGCAAGATCAAAATCCGTGATATCAGTATTGTGCTTGGTCTGGCGGCGGTTTTTCTTCTCATGAATAATCTGTTTGTGTATTTGTTTTCTCCTGAATACGGAGTAGGGCTGTACGAAAGCAGAACAGTTCTTTTTACTATTGCCGGACCTTATACGGTTACTTTGCAGCAGTTGTTTTATCATCTGAATATGACCATGAAAGTGATCTGTGTGGTGCCAGTGGCGCTTTTGTTCATTGCGTGTACGGATCCTAGCGAGTTCGCGGCATCTTTAGCCAGCATAGGCGTAAGTTACCGGGTCGGCTATTCGGTCAGTCTTGCATTGCGCTATATACCGGATGTACAGAGGGAATATCATAATATCAGCCAGGCGCAGCAGGCGAGAGGAATTGACCTGTCCGGTAAGGATAAGCTGCTCACCAGAATGAAAAATTCCGTGGCAATCCTTCTGCCCCTTATCTTATCGAGCCTGAACCGCATCGAGACGGTCAGCAATGCTATGGAGCTTCGCGGATTCGGAAAGAAAAAGAAGCGTACTTGGTATGCGAAGCGTCCAATGAAAAGAAATGACTGGTTGACGATTGGATTTGTATTGTTGATTCTGGCTGTTGATCTGGTGGTGACTTTCTGGGATGGCAGCCGGTATTACAATCCTTTTTTATAAAACAAAATAGTTTAAGAGCTTTAAGATAAAAGAAGGCAACTGGGAGGCGCCAAAAAGAACTTTTTAGTTGGTGGCGGTCTCCCGGTTTTTGTATTAACATGAGAATTACTTGTAGGGCGTGTCATTCGTTGTTTTAAAATATCAACAGGAAGGGGATACAGGAAATGAAGTTGTCAGAGAAAATAGTTGCGCTGCGAAAGATAAATGGAATGACGCAGGAAGAGCTGGCTTCTATCTGTAATGTGAGCAGACAGTCGATTTCGAAATGGGAAGCCGATATTGCTCTACCAGAGACGGAAAAGCTGCTGATATTAGGAGAAACTTTTCACGTTTCCATGGATGTGCTGCTGAAAGATGAGTTGGAGGTAAGTTGTGTTAAGGCAGAGCCTGGCTGTTGCAGCAATGCTGTGCAGGAAAAGAAGAATGAGGTCTATGAGGGAATATTGATCAAGGAAAGTGTCAGCGATGAGAGGATCATTGATCTTTTAAATATACACAAGGTAGAGTTGTGGAATACCGAGGGAATTCCCAAGTACTGGACGGTGCTCTTTTTTACCTGTGCAGAGAGGGATTTTCCGGAGAGGATATCGAAGGTCATGTTGTCTGATTCCGATAAGGGCGGAAACTGGTTCGTAGATTTCAAAGCTGGAAATGAGAAATATATTGTTTTTAAAGACAGGATCTTAAAATATTGGATTGGAAATCAGGAAGAAAAAGACATAGTGTGTGAGGAGTGTCGTAAAATGGGACTCTCCGAAGGACAAATGAATTGGCCGGAATAGGAGAAGGAATGAGAGCATTACTTATTATTGACGTGCAAAATGATTATTTTCCTTTCGGGAAATATGAACTTCATGCGCCGGAGGCTGCACTAGATGCAATAAAGGAATTATTGAAATATTTTCGGGAAAAAAGCCTGCCGGTCTTTTACGTTCAGCACACATCGGAGGAAGATGCAGATTTCTTTGTTCTGGGAACAGAAGGAGCAGAGATTCACAGGGACATTGCTCCGCAAAGTGGAGAAAAAGTGATCATTAAGCATGAACCAAATAGTTTTTACGAGACTGCTTTGCAAGATGAATTAAAAAAATCAGGAGTAACAGAGTTGGTGGTTTGCGGAATGATGACACACATGTGTATTGACACGACAGTGAGGGCAGCAAAAGATTATGGGTATCACACGATACTGATTGAAGATGCATGTGCAACAAGGGATCTGGAATGGAATCAGGATTGGATTCCGGCGGAGACAGTTCAAAAGGTATTCATAGCATCACTGAATCAGGAATTTGCCTATGTTCAAACAAGCGCAGAATTTCTGGAGGAGCAATAATGGATATTTCTGAGAACTGCTATTTTATATGGAATGAAAGAAAAAGACATGTTATAATCAGATAGATAAGAAAGGGGTGAATGACTTATGTTATGTCATATGATGATTGATTTGGGAACACTACTCTGTACAAGGTCTGATGGGAAGGACGAGACTTGTACAGAGGTAATTGCCGTAAGTCTGTAAGAGAGCTTAAGGGTTTGCTCGTCCCCATTGGATTTTGTACTTATAGAAGAAAGTATGCTGTGGCACAGTCACAAGGAAATTTGAAAATAACTATAAGGAGAAAATTCAATGGATAAAAATTTTAAAAAATATATTATATTCTGGCTCAGCCAGTCAGTATCACAGCTTGGAAGTTCAATGACCGGGTTTGCATTGATTTTGTGGGTATATACCATGAAGCAGTCGGCGCTTACGGTTTCACTAATGTCATTTTGCAATTACGTGCCGTATATTCTGGTCAGTTTGTTTGCGGGAACCTTTGTGGACAGACATAACAAAAAGAGAATTATGTTAGTATCAGACAGTATTGCAGCAGGGTGTTCTGCATTGGTGTTTTTGTTATGGATAACGAACAGTCTGCAAGTCTGGCACATTTATCTGGTAAACTGTGTGATCGGATTTATGAATGCATTTCAGGCGCCGGCTTCAGGGGTTGCAATTGGAAGGATTGTTCCCAAGGAAAAATTGGCAAATGTCAGTGGAATGAATTCTTTTTCACAAAATATGGTGGCCGTGTTTACACCGGTATTTGCCTCCTTTTTGTTTGCGATCAGTGGTTTGAAGACTATTCTGCTGGTGGATTTGTGCAGCTTTGTGGCGGCATTTCTGGTGCTATTGCTTGTGATTCAGATTCCGGAGTATGAGAGCGAAGATCAGAAAAGACAGTCCGCATTCGAAGGATGTAAGGAGGGCTATCTTTTCCTCTTAAAGAATCGGGGAATTTTCGTGGTCGTGCTGACTATGGCGCTTATTAACTTTTTTTCACGGCTCACCTATGAGAATATTCTTTCACCGATGATCCTTGCGAGAAGCGGAAATGACAGTATGGCGCTGGGAGTAGTGAATGCAGTGATGGGAATCGGCGGTATCCTTGGAGGAATCCTGGTTTCAGCAGGAAAATTATCCAAAAACAACGTGAAAATGATCTATGTTTCGGCGGCACTTTCCTTTCTGATGGGGGATCTTTTGATGGGAGCCGGAAGGAACGTGGTTTTATGGTCGGCTGCCGGTCTGTTTGCAAGTCTGCCTATTGCCTTTATCAACGCGGGACAGAATGTAATCCTATATAAGCGGGTTCCGGACAAAATGCAGGGAAGAGTATTTGCTCTTCGAAATGCGATTCAGTACAGTACGATTCCTGTAGGAATTCTCCTTGGCGGATTTCTGGCGGACTATGTATTTGAACCGTTTATGCAAAGCGGTGTTTCGGTGTCGCTTATACTGCAAAAAGTCGTTGGAAGCGGAGCAGGAAGCGGTATGGCGGTGATGTTCCTCTGCACAGGAATTCTTGGATGTTTGTTCAGTATCATCTCTTATCGTCAGAAGGCTATCCGCGCATTGGAGGCAGAAGAAAAAGAAGAAATCAAATAGATTTAAGAAAAATGCAGCCTCCGTATGAGCGAGGGCTGCATTTTTTATCGAGACAGGAAGAAAGTGTTGTAATCGTAATATTCGTAGTTGGAGATTTTTTATGAGGAAGAATTATATTGATAATATCAGAAATGGTGTGATTTTGCTCCTTTTTCCGGTACATACGTTTATGATCTGGAATGATTTCGGACAAGGATTTTATATCTGGGCGGGGGAGAGCAGGATCTTAAGCACGCTGATCGTGCTGGTAAATCCTTGGTTCATGCCGATTTTGTTTGCACTGGCTGGAATCAATGCCCGATATTCGCTAAAGAAGCGGTCTATCCGTGAATTTGCCATAGAGAGGATACAAAAGCTTTTGATTCCTTTTTTGGGAGGGCTTGTTTTGCTTGTGCCGTTCCAGACCTTATACGCAAGAAAATATCTGGGGAACTGTGAAGGAGGCATTGTTTCCAACTGGATTTATTTCTTTACCCATTTGACGGATTTTAGCGGATATGACGGAGCATTTACACCGGGACATCTTTGGTTTATCTTATTTTTGTTTTTAATCTCGATGGTATCTCTTATACTGTTTCGATTCCTGCCCTGTGAAAGAGTGGCTGCTAAGGTGGAAAAGCTTCCGGTTTCGGCAGTGCTGGGGTTGTTTCTTCCGATATGGCTTATGTATTATCTGGGAAATTTTGGAGGGTTCAGTCTCGGCAAAAATCTGGCTTTGTACTTGCTTGGATACTATGTACTCAGCAACGATCAGGTGATGGAAAAGCTGGATAGAAAAATTTGGCTGCTTGTACTTTTGTATGCAGCAGAGACCGTGATATTGGGGGCGGCCTATTATTTTTATGCTTATTATGGAGATCTTTGGGTCAATTTTGTTGGGTGGAACGCAATTCTGGCATTGCTTGTGCTGGGAAGGAAATTCTGGAACAAAAAGACCGTATTTACAGAATATTTCAGAAAGGCTTCTTATCCGATCTATATACTGCATCAGTCGATTCTGGTAGTACTTGCCTATTATGTGGTGAAAGCTTTAAACAGCACGATACAGGAAGCGGCAGTTATTTGTGTGGGAAGCTTTTTACTGACTCTTGGAGCATATTATCTGCTTCGGAAAATACCATACTTAAAAAAGCTTATTGGGGCGTAGAGGTTAGCTCTATAGCTTAAATTAACGTTTAACTGGTTTACCCATAGGACCTAAACGACCACTCGGATAAGAAATAAATTCTACGTCAGCACGCTCGATAAAG
>CAMWJC010000090.1 GCA_947174495.1 uncultured Lachnospiraceae bacterium
GCATTTCGTTCACCGAAAATGACATTTGGTTGACGGAATGCGCTTTTTTTATTTATTAGGTATATGATTCTTTCAGGTGATTACGAAAGGAGAAGGCTGGATTACTATGAAGAAAAAGGAACAAAGGGAACCTAAACGCAAGCCGAAGTACGGGCTGTTTTCATGCGTGGGATATATTTACCGCCTGCTGTGGAACAGTGAGCGGGGATTGGTGTTTACAGGAGTTTTTACTGTGCCGATATCTTTGGCGCTGTCGGCGCTTGCGCTCTATACGCCGTCTGCAGTACTGTCGGTGTTGGAGGTGTCGGACAGATTTACACCGATTGCACTGGTGATTGCAGGACTGCTGCTTGCGCAGCTGCTGTGTGACCTTGTCAATAATATTCTTTCCGCAAAAGTTTTTAGTTCAGAGTCATATGTTTTTTCGCAGCTGTATTATATCTTGAGTAAATACGAGCGTGACAGGGACTGGTATCACGAGTATGATCCTGAGGTGAAGAAATTGGATGAACGTGCGGGCAATGCTACAAGTAGCAATCATGCGGCAGGGGTACATTTTCCTATGGATTTTGCCGATATGCTCACACAGATTTTAAGCTTTCTGCTGTTTGGGGCGGTTGTTTCCATATTGCATCCGACCATCATTCTGTTGCTTGCCCTCGGATGCGCGCTGAACGCTGTTATGGGAAAGTGGGAGAGGAGAAAGAACTGGGAGGAGCAGGACATTCGTAACGACCTAGAGAAAAAAATGAATTGTGTTATCGGGTCAATTTCTCAGGATTTTCGTTATGCCAAGGACATACGGTTGTACGGTATGAAGCAATTTCTACATGACCGACTGGCGTATCTGCGTGATTTGAGCGTGGCAGAGCAGAAAAAACTGGAATGCCGCAGTATTCTTACAGCACTCATTAATTTCCTCATTATCCTGATTCGTGACGGGGCAGCGTATGTATTCTTAATTAGTGAAGCCGTGCGGGGAAATGTGGATGCCTCATCCTTTGTATTGTATTTCTCGGCAATTACGTCTCTGTCGGGAGTGATGGATAGTATTTTGGGAAAGATAAACTGGGTTTTGGAGGGGGCGATGCAGGTATCCGACATTAGAGAAGCAATAGAAGTGGAGGGTAAGCTCAACCGGGGACAGGGCATTCCAGTGCCGGGGGGACCCTTTTCCATAGAATTCAAAAACGTATCCTATCAATATCCCAAGGGTGAGAAAAAGGTGCTTGACAATATATCCTTTCAGATTAAGGCAGGGGAGAAGATTGCGTTGGTAGGACTTAACGGTGCCGGGAAAACAACGCTGACCATGCTGATGTGCGGAATGCTCCTGCCGGATGAGGGAGAAATCCTGTTGGACGGGCACACCTTATACGAGTATAACCGTGATGAGATGTATGCACTGTTTGGCATTGTACCGCAGGATTTTCATCTTTTGCCGATATCCATTGCACAGAATATAGCATCAACAATGGAGGAAGAGGAGATTGACCGTGACAGGCTTAAAGAATGTATTGAACTGGCAGGTCTGACGGAGAAAATTGATTCCCTGCCAAGGGGAGCGGATACACCGCTGGGGCGGGAACTCCATGAAGACGGTGTGGAGCTGTCAGGCGGCGAAACACAGAAGCTTCTGCTGGCAAGGCTTCTTTATAAGAATCCGCCTTGTATCATTCTCGATGAGCCCACAGCGGCACTTGACCCAATTGCCGAGGATAAAATGTATCGCAGTTATAATCAGATTGCCGCGCAAGCAACGTCTATATTCATCTCTCATCGCCTGGCGTCAACGAATTTCTGCGATCGTATTTTCCTGCTTGACGGCGCCCGATTTGCAGAGGTAGGCACCCATGAGGAACTGATGGCGGCCGGAGGAAAATACAGGGAACTGTTTGAGGTTCAGAGTAAGTATTATAAGGAGGCGAAAAGGGATGGTATGGAATGATAATACGGGAAAGCGTACGTTTCGGGAAGAATGGCAGCTGATTTGGCGCGGCGTGAAAATACTGAATGAGATACTGCCGCACTATTGGCTGTATCAGGTGCTTTGCATCATAGCCGAGACTTTCTCGCCCTACTTTGGTCTTTATATGTCCGCGCAGATGGTGAATGAGCTCGCGGGAGAGTGCGATTACAGGAGACTTTTGCAGTTGGCCGGGGTTACAGTGACAGGTGGATTGTTGGTTTCGATTGTAATCAAGCTTCTGCAAAGCAGGAGGACATTGTGCGATAAATTTACGTATAGCAATCATGAAGCTTATTTGGCTGACGTACAGAATGATTTCCAGTATGAGCATCTGGAAGATCCGGATGTGAGACTTCGGCGTTCGGAGATTTTTGCCGCTGCAAATGCCACCGGCGCGGGGCTTTCTAATGTTATGTGGCAGATTTCTTCTTTGCTCAGAGATATTCTGGGTGTTGTTTTCTCTGCATCCCTGACGGTATCCATGTTTACCATGGCAGCGCAGGGAGAATATATGGGAGTGTTTGGTTTTATTAATTCACCGGCATCGGCAGTGGTGATTCTGGCATTGATTATGATAAATGCGTTCTGTTCCATAAAGCTTTCCGCCTCCCGTGCTGCTGGGCAGCAGAAAGCGATTGGCAAGCTGGCAAAGATAAATACACGCTATAATGTCTTTGGCCGCCTGTGGGGAGCGGACATGATTGTGTTCAATTTGAACCGCATAGTGATGGAAGAATTCCGTAAGTATCAACTCCGTCCTGAATGGATTGGAGAGATGGAAAAGGTTACGGTTAAATACAATTTCTTGTCAATCCTCCTGAATTCGGCGTTAAATTTATGCGTATTTCTTTTTATAACGGCAAAGGCATTCATTGGCGTGCTTGGAATCGGTAGTTTTATTCTGTATCAAGGTACGACGAAACGTTTTATAGAGGCAGTCGCAGGCATTGCTGCAGACATCGGGAGACTGAGACAGAACAACCCCTATCTGGTATCGCTTTATGAATATCTGGACCTGCCCAATGATATGTACAAGGGTACGCTTGCTGTGGAAAAACGGGATGATATAGACTATGAGATCGAATTCCGGGACGTAAGCTTTCGTTATCCGCGTGCAGATACCTGGGCTCTGCGACATGTCAGCATGAAATTCAGAATTGGCGACAAGCTGGCGATTGTGGGGGAGAACGGCTCGGGCAAAACCACATTTATCAAACTACTCTGCCGTTTGTATGATCCGACAGAAGGGAAGATTTTGTTGAATGGTATCGATATCACCCGGTATCGGTATGAAGAATATATGGAGTTGTTTTCTGTTGTATTTCAAGATTATGCACTCTTAGATTTTCCGCTGGGGGAGAATGTGGCCATAAGCGATGTTTACGATGAGACAAAGGTACGTGACTGCCTGATTCGTGCGGGACTGGGCGACAAGCTGGAAAGTCTTGACAATGAGTCGGATGTGAAAGAGAAAGCCGCCCTGAAGCGGGCAATCGGGCGGAAGTACGATTCCGAAGGAACCGACTTCTCCGGCGGAGAGAAGCAGAAAATCGCACTGGCACGGGCATTGTACAAAGATGCTCCGTTTGTGGTGCTGGACGAGCCCACAGCGGCTCTCGATCCCATTGCAGAGGCGGCTGTCTATGAGAATTTCAATGTACTGGTGGAGAATAAGACTTCTGTGTTTATCAGTCACAGGCTGTCAAGCTGCCGTTTTTGTGACTCTATTGCCGTGTTCGACCATGGGCAGCTCATACAACAGGGAACCCATGATGCGCTGGTTGCGGATGGAGAAGGCAAGTACAGCCAACTCTGGCATGCGCAGGCACAGTATTATGAAAAATAATAATTTTTATTGATACTAAAATATCCTTGCAAAAACATGAATAAATAAGTATAATAAAATGAAAACAATTATAAACAAATATATATAATCATAAAATGGTATATAATGTAGCTGAGTAAGAATGGAGAATTGCTATGTTCATGGAAGAAAGACAAAAGGATATTGCAAGGAAAATAAATGAAACAGGACGAATCTTAGTATCAGAAATCCAGGAAATGTATCATATTTCCGCAGACTGTGCAAGGAGGGATTTAAGGGTATTAGAAAGCAATGGATTGTTGCAGAGAACGCATGGAGGAGCCATTGCAGTTAATCCAAAAGGTATTTATCCGACTCCAACGTATAATCCCATAGATATTAAGGAAGTACAGACCGATTATCTGGCAGTTGCCAAAAGAGCAATCGAATATATTGAAACAAAAGATGTCATTTATATTACCACATCTTTGGTCGGATATTATATGGCTGAGAATCTGCCGGAATATGTACAGGTGACTGTATTGACTAATTCCGTTACTATTGCAGAGGTGTTGCGGAAAAAAATGAATATATCCGTTATTTTATTGGGGGGTGAAATGTCCTATCGCGGTCACTGCCATGATTTTTATACCATTCAAATGGTAAAAAACATTCGAATAAACAAAGCGTTTATGTCACATACCGCATTGTCTTTGGACTTTGGAGCATCTATTCATGATGCTGCCGGTGTGGAATTTGGAAAAGCGGTTATGGAGAACAGCTCTATGAATATTGGACTTTATCCATCTAAGAAGATAGGGAAAAATTCGATTCATTCCGTATGCCGGGTAAGTGATTATGATTTATTGATTACGGACAGCAATGTATCCGAGGATTTTCTGATACAAGCAGGGGAACTGGAAGTGGTGATAGAAACGGTTGACGCGAAAGGAATATGAGCGGATGTATTGCATATTAGTCGCAGGAATGCCGGCAGCAGGAAAAAGTACTATGGCTAAAGTGATAGCAGAAAAGTGGAGCCTGCCTGTTATTTCAAAGGATTCCATCAAGGAATTTCTGTATGATAATATTGGCTTTCAGTCAAGAGCGGACAAAGTAAATCTTGGAGTTGCCAGCATGGAGATTATGTACTATGTCGCAGGTCAGCTTATGAAAGCGGGACAGCCTTTTATTCTGGAAAATAATTTTGAATATGCATCAGAACAGGGAATCAAGGCTCTTTTGGAAAAATATCAATATGCTGCACTGACAATTACCCTGACAGGTGATTATAAAGTAATTTATCAGCGTTTTCTAGAACGGGAAAGTAGTCCTGACAGACACAGAGGGCATGTTGTGAATGACTGCTATCCGGAAAAGAAAGCACGCAGTCCGGAGGAAATAAATGCAGCCGCCATTTCTTACGAGGATTATGTACGCTCTGTAGAGCATCGGGGATTTGATGCTTTTTGTGTTGACGGGGAGCAGATTAAAGTTGATGTAACGGATTTTGCCAAGATTGATGAGGAAAAACTATTTTCACAGATTGCGGCGTGGAAAGAGAAAATCCTATGTGATTGACGCGCATCAGGCTCTGTTTTGGATTGAAATGGATAATTTCATGGGATATAATGGAGGAAATATATGAGACTAAATTAGAAGACAGGACAGTAAAATGATAACACAAACGAAATCCCCGGAGAAACAACCGAAACATAGCCGCGAAAATATTCGCATCACCTTCAATATGGCATGGCCTTCCATTGTGGAGTCTTTTTTTGTTGCCTTTGCGGGACTGGTGGATTCCCTGATGGTGAGTTCTCTCGGTGCTTATGCAGTAGCCGCAGTAGGGCTTACGACCCAGCCTAAATTTGTAGGGCTTTCGCTGTTTTTTGCAACGAATGTGGCTATTTCAGCGTTGGTTGCCAGAAGAAGAGGGGAGGAAAAGCCGAAGGAAGCAAATCGAATCTTAAGTACAGCTATTGCGTTTATCCTTATAGCGGCAGTGGCATTAAGTATTTTGTTTGTTCTGTTGGCAAATCCCATCATCCGGTTGTGCGGTTCCACGGTGGAAACACATGACAGCGCAGTGGCTTATTTCCGGATTATCATGGGCGGCATGATTTTCAACTGCATCCAGATGGGGATTAATTCTGCCCAGAGAGGCGCGGGGAATACCAAGATTACAATGCGTACCAACGTGACTTCTAATACAGTCAACATCATATTTAATTATTTACTGATCAATGGGCATTTTGGGTTTCCGGCCCTTGGCATACAGGGTGCGGCACTGGCAACAGTTCTGGGAACTGTAGTTGCTTGTATTATGAGTATTTTATCAATTTTAAAGCCGGATGGATTTATCAGCATCCCCTATATTTTGAAGAACAAGGTATGGCCTGCAGCCAAATCTCTGTATAATTTGATTCATGTGGGATACAGTGTTTTCTTTGAACAGATTCTGATGCGGATCGGATTTATGATGACAGCGATCATGGCGGCGAAGCAGGGTACGGATGCCATGGCGGCACATCAGGTAGGTATGAATATCATGGGACTTTCCTTTTCCTTTGGAGATGGTCTGCAGGCGGCAGCAGTAGCGCTGATTGGACGAAGCCTGGGGGCCGGAGATGAGAAGATGGCGAAGGAGTTCGGCAGTATCTGCAGAATGTTTGGCGGTGTGATTTCCATATGCCTTGCGGTGATCTATTTCTTTGGCGCAAGGCCGCTGATGGGACTTTTCTTTGAGGAGGAGCATATCGTAGGTCTTGGTGTGAGCATCATGCGGGTGATCATTTTTGTGGTTGCTTTCCAGATCAGCCAGGTTGTGTATATGGGGTGTCTGCGCGGCGCAGGAGACACGCTTTATACGGCAGCAGCCTCCACGATCAGCGTCACCTTTATCCGTACTGCGGGCTCTTATTTGGGCGGATATGTATTCGGGCTTGGTATTGTAGGGATCTGGCTGGGAGTGCTGGCAGATCAGGTTTCAAGGTTCCTATTTGCTTCTACGCGGTTTAAAAAGGGTAAGTGGACGCAGATCAAGATATAGAAATTACACATGTTATCCTATTCGATAATCCGATCAATTAAATGCTGTATATGTATTTTCATTGTATCTAAGCATGGAACAGGACTTACTTCATCATTAAGCAAAAGCGGTAATTCCGTACAGCCCAATATAATGGCTTCAATGTCGTCGTCCTCCATCATACGCTTTATAATTTTTTGAAAACCTTGTAATGTATCCTTTTTTACAATACCGAGTTCTAGTTCTGAGGATATTTTACAATTTATATATTCCATTTCCTCCGTAGTAGGAGTAATGATTTCAATATTACTGTCGTAAAAAGGCTTCTTAAAAAAGTCGCCTGTCATAGTAAAAATGGTTCCAAGCAGTCCCAGCTTACGCTTATTCAACCGGATTGCCTCATCGCGCGTGACTTCAACAATACTAACTAACGGAACGGTTGATTGTTCTTTTAATCTGTCAAATACAATGTGTGGAGTATTTGCTGATAGTGCGACAAAGTCAGCTCCGCTTTTTATAAGGGTGTTGATAGCCGTCATTAAATAATCGGTTAATTCATCATATTTTTGTTCATTGCATAATCTCAAAACATCGAATACGTTTATGCTTTCAATAGTTAAATTCGGGAAAAAATTTTCACCAATCTTGTTTTGTACACCATAAACAATATCGTGGTAATAGGGAATTGTTGACTCTGGTCCCATTCCGCCCACCAATCCTAATTTTTTCATAATATTACCTCCTGTTGAACCCTTTCTTCAAAAATAATATGCGTTTTTTTATATTACTGATTGCTATTTTGGTATTTAAGGCAAAGTCATATCCATGAATAGTTCCTACGGTATCATTTATTTCAACGTTTGCCCCTGCTTCTTGCAATTTTTTTCCATATAGAATGCCTTCATCATGTAAACAATCATATTCTGCAGTTTCGATATAGGCATCCGGAATTATTTGAGGCAGATTGCTGTGCATTGGAGAAGCACCATAGGTATCTTCAGCTTTCAAATTCGTGCAATAATATAACCACATTCGTCTGTTATTTTTTGAGTTCCATAAGGGAGTATCTGAAAACTTTTTCATTGAATCTGTCTGCATATTGATATCGGTTAAAGGATATACAAGCATTTGAAGGCATGGCCGTTTCAAACCTTCATGTTCATAATTATTACAAATAAGTGCAGCAATTGAGCCACCGGCACTATCCCCAGCCACTCCAATCTTTTCATTATTGATTCCAAGTTTTTCTGAATTTTCCATAACATATTTATATAACGCTAAAACATCGTCATATGCAGCCGGATATGGATACTTGGGTGTCAAATGATAATCTGGGAAATAAACCCTGCATTTTGCTTTCATTGCATATATACACGCAAGCTTCTTATGATAAGCAGAAGCCTTATAACTGAATGCGCCTCCATGCACATAGATCAAACAGGGCAGCTTTTCCTTAACATTTGAGGGCTCAAATATTTCCACCTTAAATTTTAGTCCCTTATACCCTTTAATAGTAATATTTCTATTTGTAACATCTTTAGGAACCGTTGTTAAACGAAGGGATATAACCTGAAAGATGTTGGCACATTTTATAATCATCTTATTATATGGCACATTTCTTGCTATTTTCTTTAATTCAGGATTGATCTGGTTTTTGTATTTCATTTATAGACATGCCTTTCTTTTATATCACAGTCTTTGTGTTCATATGCGTTATGTTGTTTATCCCTGCTGATTTCCATGTTTATTCCCTTTTAAGTCAATCATTTGGTTTTTTATATCATACAATATTTAAGTGCATATTTACAAGTCGATCATAGTAGGAGTTCCGACACATCATCTTCAAAGTGTAACTAAATAGATTGCTTTCGTATTGAGGATAAACTTTGTATAAGAAAAGCCGTTTTGTATTGTGCGATTACTTTATATAAAGTAGAATGATATAATAAGATAAACTTGGAATTATTAAGGATAAGGAGAAAAGGAGTTGGAGAGCAAAATAATTATAGCAGAAACAAAAAGGTTGGTTTTAAGAAGATACAAAAAAGAGGATTTGCAGGATTTATTTGAATATTTATCTGATAAAGAAGTTGTGGAA
>CAMWJC010000091.1 GCA_947174495.1 uncultured Lachnospiraceae bacterium
CGTTGTGTACCATCGCAAAGCCAGTGGTCATCAAAACGCCCATGATCATTTTTAATCAATAATTTTTCAGAAAGGAATAAACCCACTTGACTGGTGACATAATTATCCTCCTCTTCCGTTGAAAAATAATTTAATCAGACTACTTTCAATATAGAAGTTTCCACTCCGGTTTCCTATAACAGAAACGTTCAAAAATAGAATATTTCTATTTAATATTCTTATATACACATTCAGATTTATTTTTATTCTTGCAAATAAACCCAAGAAGAAATACACTAGAAAAGATGACACGTTACTTGGATCTATGTCATGAGATTTAGATTATGGGGGAAATACACATGATACCAAATGAAAACCTGAAGACCTACAGTTTAAAAGAAATGGAACACTACAAAATTTACGGAAGAACCGATGAAACACAGGATTCACTTCCCCTGTTTTTTAACGGAAGCGGTATTGAGGTAAATGTGACCGGCAGCGAACTCTGGATAGACCTTGAGGTGGATTACGATTTTCATGAACTCTGGATCTGGACCGCATTAAACGATGCTTTTATGAGCCGGCAGATGCTTATGCCGGGAACTTATTCCCTCTGTCTTTTCAGAAATATGAGCCCTGATACTGTTAAAAATTTTAAGTTTTTCCGGGAACTGCAGGCAATGTCAGAGGACAGCCTTTGCCATATCCTAATTAAGGGCTTCCGTTCTGACGGTGAGTTCCTTCCCGTTTCCGACAGACATTTTAAACTGGAATTTATTGGTGACAGCATTACTTCCGGCGAAGGAACTTACGGTGCTTTAGAGGACACAGACTGGCTCGCCATGTACATGGGAAGCAGCCGGAACTATGCAAGAATGGTTTCGGACGCACTGGATGCGGAATACCGGCTGATTTCTCAGGGCGGATGGGGCGTTCTTTGCGGATGGGATAATGATCCCCGTCATAACATTCCCTCCCGCTATGAAAAGATCTGTGGTCTTGCAGAAGGCGAAATAACTGAAAAGCTTGGTGCCGGAAAACCTTATGATTTCAAGTCCTGGATACCGAATGCTATTATTGTTAATTTGGGAACCAACGATGCAAGCGCTTTTGATCAACCCATGTGGACAGATCCGGTAACCGGACAGACCTTCCAGCAACGCAGGGAAGCGGACGGAACCTACAATCAAGAGGATCTTTCCCGCTTTAAACAGGCAGTCACAGACTTTCTTATCATGATCCGCCGGAACAATCCGGATTCTCATATTGTCTGGACCTACGGCATGCTGGGCTATGACCTGACCTTTGCCATTACAGATGCGATGAACACCTATCAAAAGGATACAGGAGATAATAACATTGCATTTCTTCAGCTTCCCAATACTACGGAAGAAACGGTTGGCTCCCATACTCATCCGGGAGAAAAATCCCACGCCAGAGCTGCGAAGGTGCTTATTGAATACCTGAAAACAATTTTGGAGTCCTAAAAGAATTGGCCCGGCTGACAGACAGATCTTCAGCTGGGCTTCTATATGCATTATTTTGCTATTATACGTTGTTTTTTTGCTCTTTATACACCTTTGTAAACAAAAACGGTACAAACAAAATTCCATTCAAAACTAAAATTGTCAGAACCTCCTTCCAGCCATACACTTGATTTCCTAAATCAGCACTGCCGGTAAGCACTGCCGTCATGTTATTATTGATATAATGAATTACCACCGGCACCCACATATTTCCCGTTTTCCCATAAGCATAGCCAAAAAAGATAGAAAAAGAAATACAAGTAATCTGATGGATCAAAATGCTGTAGAACCATGTATCCGGACTGTAATAGTATACATTAATAGGAAGATGCCATAAGCCCCAAATCACACCCAGCAGAATCACTCCGCCTTTTAAGCCAAAACGTTTCTGGAGCATAGGCTGCAGAAAATATCTCCAGCCATATTCCTCTCCAAAAAAGATAATAAATGTCAAATAGAAATTGATAATCAGAATCCCCATCATCAGTCATGTACCGGGCATGGCAAAAATTCCGATAACTTCTCCAACGCTTCCATCCATAAACCCTGCCAGAAAAATGCGGAGTATATAAAGCCCTAAAAACAGAAGCATAAGCAAAAATGATTTCACCGTGCCGTGTCCGCCAAACCGCAGCACAAACTCATCCCGAATCTCTTTCTTTTCCATAAGAAGCATAATCCATGAAATAATACTTCCCACAACAAACACATAATTTTCTACTAAATACCATGTCGCGGAAGGAATAATCACATTTGCCACCGTAAGCAAAAGTGCCAAAACTGCCGTTACAAGGTATGTAACGAAAAATTTCATGGGCAGCTTTCTGCTTTTTCCAACAGTAAAGATTAGTGCCAATATAACACCTGCTGCCGGATACATCATCTGGGTAGACGCAAATGCGGTCACGTCATTTCCCTGTTTATAGCTGATCCCCATCACAATTCCCATAAGGATTGTCATACCAAAATTCACAATCATGAAAATTTTTAGCTGTTTCTTTTCTTCTTCTGTCCATTGTTTTGTCACGCTCATCTTATTCATCATCCTCCTCATCATCCTTAATTGCTTCCATTTCCAGCTTCTTTTCCCTCTTTCTGGCAATTACACCTCCAATCAGAGATATTACAAATGTTGCTGCAAATGTACCAGCTGCCGTACATGCCACAAGCATCATAATTGCCGGTATATTTCCGGGACTTCTTTTCAGTCCGCCGCAGAACCCCAGAATGCCTCCAACTACACCTGCTGCCAGACTACCCAGCAGATGAGATTTTATTCCCGGAACCTTCCTGTGCTGATAATTCCACACACCTTTCCGCATCCAACCCACCAATGCAAACGCGCTGACAATCATGAAAACGATCCACTCTCCAAAAATCTTATCTCCTCCATCCAAAATAATTCCCTGAATGACCATTTCAATTAAAAGCAAAAAGTACATCAAATAAAAGCTGTTATGCTCTACCCGAAGCAGATCCATTTCCTGCCTCTCATCCACTTTCTTCGCAAAAAGATCCTTAAGCCGGTTCATTCCCTTCCATCTCCTTCCTCTGTCTCTTCCCAGAATAAATCATTCAGCGTTTTTCCTAATGCCCTGCATATAGAAATGCAAAGCTGTAAAGAAGGATTAAACTTTCCTGATTCTATCATCCCTATAGTCTGCCTGGTAGCACCCACCAGATCCGCTAACTGTTCCTGAGACAAATCCTTTTCTATTCTTGCAATTTTCATCTTCTTATTCTTCAAAATATATCCCTTCTACCTGTAATTACTTCAGTTATTTGATCTACTTATTGAGACTCCTCAATGCTTCTAAAGTTTCGTCAAGATTTTCTTTGTGCCAGTTTGACATCTTTAAACCCTCACCATAAAAAGTCAATGCGCCTGCTGATCGGAAGTCACTTAATTCCTTTTGCTGTGCTGTTAACCGTATGATGTCTGTATCCGTTGTGATTGCAATCTGATAATTCAGCATATCTTCTGTAATTTCAACCGATTTAATTGTAGAATATGGAATTTGTAAAGTGACTTCTTTCTTCAAAACTGCCGATATTGTGCTGAACGGAACTAAAACCATCTCATCTTTGCAAAGCTGTAATACATAAAATTCCATACTGAAAAATTGTGCAATCTTGGCACTCAGATTTTCCGGTGCATATTTTACAATAATTCCCTTATCTTCAATAGGCTCAAATCCCACACCTTTAATAATTTCCATTACTTTCTTTTCTGTTGCCATACTAAAACCCTTCTTTCTACATATTTTGTGTTAAGCCATTTGTCCTGTACATTTCGAAGTACTTTTGATATTTGCATTATACATTTCAAATTACATTTTGTCAAATATATTTTACATAAAGTTTTTTATATTGTTCTTTTTGGTGTTTACACTTTACTTTCATTTGCAATATGCTTATACTATTCTAAAAGGCTTCAACAATAATTTCGAAAGGAGCTGTCACAATGGATGAACATACCAAAAAAATGATTGCACCTATAATCATTACAATAATCTTTGTACTTTACTACACCGGATTTGCCGCTGCATGCCTGCTGATTTATGGCATGCCTGTGATAATTAAATTATTATTTGGCATCATTCCCCTGATACTTGCAGGGGTTGTGATATATGCACTATTAACAAGAATCAATGAAATAAGGAGTGGAGAAGAAGATGATCTTAGTCAATACTGATTACATTACCGGAAAAGAACTTGAAATGCTCGGACTGGTTAAAGGGAGCACTATCCAGTCTAAAAACATCGGACGTGATATCACCCAGAGTTTTAAGACCATTATAGGTGGTGAGCTTGGCGCTTATACCGAAATGATGAATGAGGCGAGAGCGCTTGCAACGAAGCGTATGGTAGCAGAAGCGGAGCAAATGGGGGCAGATGCCGTTGTCAATATCCGCTATGCCTCCTCGGCAGTTATGCAGGGTGCTGCAGAAGTAATTGCTTACGGAACGGCAGTGAAATTTAAATAATATGTTTTTGTATTAACAAATTTTTACAGCTCAGTCGATTTGACTGAGCTGTAATACATGGTCAAAACATAAATTTATTATGTCGTTTACTATGAATATCATACCAGCGCAAACTGACTGTTATACAGTTCCGCATAAAATCCTTTTTTGGCAAGCAATTCCTGATGATTCCCCTGTTCTATAATATGTCCATCCTTCATAACAAGGATTACATCCGCATTTTGAATGGTAGAAAGTCTGTGCGCTACGATAAAGCTGGTCCGTCCTTCCATCATGGTTGCAAACGCCTTCTGTATCCGGACCTCCGTTCTGGTATCAATGGATGAGGTTGCCTCATCTAAAATCAGCATCGGCGGAAGACTGAGCATCACCCTCGTAATGCATAAAAGCTGTTTCTGTCCCTGAGACAGACTTCCTCCATCTTCACCGATTATCGTATCATATCCATTCGGCAGTCTTCGAATAAAACTGTGGGCATGAGAGGCTTTTGCCGTCGCTATGACTTCTTCCTGCGTGGCTTCCGGTTTCCCTACCGTAATATTATCACGGATCGTTCCCCTTTTTAGCCACGTGTCCTGAAGCACCATGCCGTAAGAAGTTCTTAGAGATTTTCTGGTTATATCCCTGATATCCGTATTCTCCACGCAGATCACACCCTGATCCACATCATAAAAACGCATAAGAAGATTGATAATGGTGGTTTTTCCACAGCCGGTAGGCCCTACAATGGCAATTCTCTGCCCCGGATTCACATGCAGATTCAGCCCTTCGATCAGCTTTCGGTCCGGTACATAAGAAAACGACACATCCGAAATGTCCACCTTCCCTTCCACATTGCAAAGCACTGTGGCATTTTCTTTATCAGGAACCTGCGCTTCTTCCTCAATCAACTCAAAAATTCTTGCCGCGCAGGCAAGCGCGTTCTGAAGTTCCGTAATCACGCCCGATATCTCATTAAAGGGCTTTGTGTACTGGTTCGCATAAGAAAGAAAACAGGTAAGCTGCCCTACCGTCAAACCGCCTCTGATCACCGCAAATGCTCCGGTAAGCCCTACGCCCATATATACCAGACTGTTAACAAATCTGGTACAGGGATTAGTAAGTGAAGAAAAGAAAATAGCGCGGAGCGAACATTTTTCCAGTCTTGCATTGATCTCATCAAACTGCTCAAGCGTCTCATTCTCCCGGTTAAATGCCTGAACTACTTTTTGATTCCCCACCATTTCATTAATCAGCGCTGTCTGCTCTCCTCTTGTTTTGGACTGAAGTTGAAACATACTGAAAGTTTTTCGTGCAATAAAGGCTGCTACTAAAAGTGATACCGGAGTAATCACTACAACCACCACTGTAATGCCGATGTTCACGGAAAGCATAAATCCCAATGTTCCCAAAATAGTGATGACGCCTGTAAAAAGCTGTGTAAAGCCAATTAGAAGTCCGTCTGCAAACTGATCCACATCCGCCACCACTCTGCTGACAATATCTCCATGAGAATGGGCATCCAAGTATTTAAGGGGCAGCCGCTCCAGTTTACGAAAGGCCTTTTTCCGGATATCCTGAATAATACTGTATACGATTTTATTATTACAAATACTCATGATCCACTGACTGAGTGCCGTGAGAGCAATCACCACTGCCATCTTCTGCAATATAGCAAACAAGCCCGGCCAAAACTCAGCTGTTCCGATACTGCTGAGCATATCCACCGCATCACCGGTGAGAATAGGAAGATACAAAGTAAATGCTACTGAAATAACTGCCATAAAAATTGTTAGCCCAAGAAAAAAACCATAAGGCTTAATATAACGCAAAACCTTGATCAATGTTTCCTTTTGCTTATTCTTATTTTCCTTCGCCTTCATTTCTATCCTCCCCTGCTTACTGCCTGTTCGCAGTTTGAGAATTGTCCTCATGCTGCAAGCTCTTCTCAAACTGAGAATAATAGATTTCCTGGTACACTTCACAACTCTTCAAAAGCTGCTCATGTTTCCCCATTGCTGCCACACAGCCGTCATCCAGTACAATAATCAAATCTGCATGCATCAGGGAAGAGGCTCTTTGGGATACAATAAACACTGTTGTCTCATCCGGCATTTCCTTAATCGCTTTCCGGAGCTTCGCATCTGTTGCGTAATCAAGCGCTGAAGCACTGTCATCCAAAATAAGAATTTCCGGCTTTTTCACCAACGCTCTTGCAATGGAAAGACGCTGCTTCTGTCCGCCGGACAGATTTCTCCCTTCCTGCTCGATGGGCGCGTCAAGTCCGCCTTCTTTTTGCAAGACAAATTCCTCAGCCTGTGAGATCTTAAGCGCCTGCCAAAGTTCCTCATCAGAGGCATTTTCATTACCCCAAAGCAGGTTCTCACGGATACTTCCCTTAAACAGCACCGCTTTCTGCATCACGATACCAATCTTATCCCGAAGCTTCGTCACATCGTAATCTCGTACATCCACTCCGTCTACCCGGACGCTTCCTTCCGTAATATCATAAAATCTCGGTATCAAATGTACCAGTGTAGTCTTTCCGGAACCGGTTCCTCCAATCACGCCAATGGTATCACCCTTTTTCGCATGAAACGTAATGTCGGTAAGAGCTTCCTCACCGCCCTCATGGTATTTCATTGAGACACCTTCAAAATCCACAGTTCCGCTCTCTTCCAATTTTTGCTGCTCAGCCTTCCGGCTCCCTGTTTCCATACCTGCCGGAATTTCAAACACACTCTGTACCCGGTTTCCACAGGCAACTGCTTTCGTCACGGTGATTATCAAATTAGCAAGCTTCACCAGCTCAACTAAAATCTGGGACATGTAATTGACCAGCGCAACCACCTGTCCCTGTGTCAATATTCCCATTTCCACTCTAACAGCTCCGGTATAGATCAGAACCATCAGACCGCCGTTAATGATAATATATGTGAAAGGATTCATTAGCGCTGATATTCTTGCCGCTGTCATCTGAACCTTTCTTAAGCTATCTGTCTGAGTGTCAAACTTTTCAATCTCATGCTCTTCCTTTCCGAATGCTCTGATTACCCGGACACCAGTCAGATTTTCCCTGGTTGTTCCAAGAACCTGATCCAGATTTCTTTGAACCTTGTCAAACAGCGGTATACTGGCCAGCATAACACCGAAAACCACAACCGACAAAAGGGGAATCACCACCACAAAAATAAGTGCGGCCTTTATATCCACGGTAAATGCCATGATCATTGCGCCAAACACAATAAATGGGGAACGCAGAAACAGGCGGAGCACCAGATTCACGCCCGACTGCACCTGATTGATATCACTGGTCATTCTGGTGATCAATGTAGAGGTTCCCTCTTTGTCCATATTCGTAAAGGAAAGACTTTCAATATGCGCAAACAATGCATGACGCAGCTTCGTTGCAAATCCTACTGCCGCTTTTGCCGCAAAATACTGAGCCGTCACGGAACTGATCAGTCCTGTCAGGCCCAGCGCCGCCATGATCAGACACATTCTGACAACATAGCCTTTATCGCTGTTTGCAATTCCCACATCGATCATGGACGCTACTACCAGCGGCACAATAAGCTCAAAAGAGGCCTCCAATAATTTAAACAGAGGCCCCAAAATGCTTTCCTTTTTATAATCCTTCAGATATACCAATAAACTTTTCATGACTTTTACCCCGATATCGTTTAATTCAGGAAATTTTCTATAATAACTGCTTCCGCCTCTTCTTCACTGAGGCCAAAAGTATTTAATTTAATGAGCTGCTCACTGTTAATTCTTCCAATTGCTGCCTCATGAATGATCGCTGCGTCCACATGATTGGCATCAATCTCCGGAATGGAACATACCCTTGCCTGATCCATAATAATGGAATCGCACTGAATATGCGCATGACAGGGGGCGTTACCGATCGCCTTGGGATGAAATACCTGCTTGGACTCTCCCTTTGCAACGGAACGGGATGTAATCTGTGCCGATCCCCCTGCACCATTTAAATAGATATCTATATCGGAGATAGCGCTCTGCTCCCCGTGTGTCATAAGTTTCTCCACCACAAACAGCTTTGTATCCTCTCCCATGACCACTTCTGTCTTGCGCTTTGTAGAATCCACGCCCCTGATCTGTGCAGTGTCCAGCGCTGTATCTTATACACATATCCGAGCCCACGAGACACCAGAGCAGCAGCTAGTCCGTGTAGAGGTTGAAAAAAAAA
>CAMWJC010000092.1 GCA_947174495.1 uncultured Lachnospiraceae bacterium
TGCTTCCTTAAGAATTTATTTCTTATCCGAGTTACTTTTTTGGCTAACGGAAAACAAGCTAATGACTCCCCTAGAGTCGCCTAATCTACTGTCTGGCTATCTGTCAAAAAAGTAGAACATTCAACCTTAGTGGAGTTCCCGGTTGGGCTTTGCGTCATTCGATAACCCAGCGCAGAATAAAATAACTCCTTAAGGAAGCCATTCGCGAACGCTTTATCGAGCGTGCTGACGAAAGGAGTTATTTTATTCTGCGCGGCCGTCTTGCATACGCATACCCATCTAAACGTTAATTTTGTCTTGTAATTCTCCCCTAAACCCAGTATACTGTTAATTTAGTAAGGCTAACGTAGAAACAGAAAATTACATGAGGAGGAGAATGCGATGATGAAACAGCAGGAAGCAATCCGGGATGCGAAGACGCTTGGGGTTCCCAAGATGTTGATCTTAGGATTGCAGCACATGTTCGCCATGTTTGGCGCAACGATTTTAGTACCTATTTTGGTAAATGTTTATTTTGAGGGAGAAGGACTTTCGATTCAGGTAACCTTGATCTGTGCAGGGCTTGGAACTTTATTTTTCCATCTTTGTTCGAAGCTGAAGGTGCCTGCGTTCTTAGGTTCTTCTTTCGCATTTTTAGGAGGTTTCCAGACGGTTGCACAATTGGATACCGGCATCTTTGCAGGAATGACCATGGGCGAAAAGCTTCCTTATGCCTGCGGAGGTATTGTTGTAGCGGGCGCGTTATATCTGGTTCTGGCACTGGTCATTAAATTGATCGGTATTAAGAAAGTTATGAAGTTTTTACCGCCTGTTGTTACGGGACCGATCATCATTTGTATCGGACTTTCACTGGCGCCATCCGCAGTTTCCAATGCATCAACCAACTGGCTACTTGCGATCATTGCTCTCGGAACGATTATCATTTTTAATATCTGGGGAAAAGGGATGTTCAAGATTATTCCTATTTTAATGGGAGTTGTGATTTCTTATGTGGCGGCATTGATTTTAAATGCTGTAGGAATGACTAATGCGGATGGAAGTGCAATTCTTAATTTTGCAGGTGTACAGTCTGCAGGGTGGGTAGGACTTCCGCCTTTCCAGCTTTGCAAGTTTGATCTTACAGCAATTCTGGTGATGGCACCTATTGCACTGGCTACCATGATGGAGCATATAGGTGATATGTCAGCGATTTCTGCAACAGTAGGTGAGAATTTCATTGAGGATCCGGGACTTCACAGGACTCTGATAGGCGATGGCGTTGCAACAGCGCTGGCAGCGCTGGTTGGCGGACCGGCAAATACTACATATGGTGAGAACACCGGGGTTTTGGAGCTGAGTAAAGTATATGACCCGAAGGTAATTCGTCTGGCTGCGGTTTATGCAGTTGTGCTCAGCTTTATCCCAAAGATGGCAGAGATTATCGGTTCTATTCCTTCTGCGATTATCGGAGGTGTAAGCTTTATGCTTTATGGTATGATTTCCGCAATCGGTGTCAGAAATGTGGTGGAAAACAGAGTTGATTTTACCAAATCCAGAAATTTGATTATTGCAGCGGTGATTTTAGTCAGTGGTCTTGGCTTTTCGGGCGGACTGACTTTCCATGTGGGAGGAACGGCTATTACGTTGACAGGGCTTGCAATTGCAGCTCTTGCAGGAATTATCTTAAATGCGGTTCTTCCGGGAAATGATTATGTGTTCGGAGACAATCCGGAAGGCGATCAGACCCACGGTGTGGATATGAAACCGAATTTTAAAGAATAATAAGAATAAAAAGATACTTCCGATCCGGCTTTCTGTTTTTTGAAAGCCGGATTTTTCAATTTACCCTAAAGTCTTTTGAAAATTATCCGATACAAATAGTGTAAATAAAAAATGTCCATGGAAGGAGGAAGTAATATGCGTATAGAGGCTTATACACAGGTGCAGCAGATGTACAATACCAAGAAGGCTGCAAATGTTAAATCCAAGAGCAATGTCAATTTTTCGGATCAGCTGCAGATTTCCAGCATCGGAAAGGACATTCAGACCGCAAAGCAGGCTGTAGCAGGTGCCAGTGATATCAGGGAAGAGGTAACGGCTCCGATCAAGGCTAAGATTCAGGCAGGTACTTACGATGTAAGTGCAGAGAGTTTTGCAGACAAATTGATGCAGAAATTTGAAGAAATGAGGTAATCCCGTGGCAAGTTTAATGGAAAATCTGATTGAAGTACTGGAACTTGAAAGCTCAGAATATGAAAACTTGCTGGGATTATCCATGAAGAAGACGCCGGTCATTGTAGCCGGAAATATGGAAGAGTTAGCGAAAGTCACGGATGAGGAACAGGACGCTGTCAGTAAAATAAACAAACTGGAACAGAAGAGACAGGAAGTATTTGCTGATATTGCCAATGTAATTAACAAGGATGTTAACACGCTGATGCTTACGGATCTGATTGAGATATTAAGTAACAGGCCGGAAGAACAGCAGAAGCTGGCCAGAGTTCACGACAAACTCAAAAGTGCCGTTTACGAAGTGAAAAGAGTCAATGAACAAAACAAAATATTGATTGAAAATGCACTTGAGATGGTTGAGTTTGATATGAATATGCTACAGGCAATGAAGGCGGCGCCGGAAACAGCTAATTATAATAAGGGAGCTTATAATACCGGCGCGCATATGGGTGAAGGACCTGCTGGGTTTGATGCCAAGCAATAAGAACGGCAGTCATTATTTCAAAGAAACAGTCCTTGGAAATTATGAGGTGATACTATGTCTTTAATGGGAAGTTTGTATATTGGTGCAAGTGGATTGCAGACAAGTCAGAATGCACTTAATACCACTGCGCATAATATGTCTAATATCGACACTACCGGGTTTGTCAGGCAGCAGGTACAGCAAGGCACCCGTATATATAAAACCATTTCAACAAGCGGCGCTGCGATTGCATACACGCAGACCGGTCTTGGTGTAAATTACACGAATGTAAAGCAAATCAGAGATTATTTCCTGGATAGAACTTATCGCCGCGAATCAGGGCGGAGCGCTTTTTATGATACCTGGGTCTCAACAGTGGAAGAGGTGGAAGACCTCTTTCAGGAGCTTGAGGGCGAGGCGTTTGGCGACTCCATTGGGAACTTGTGGAAGTCCATACAGGAGCTTTCCAAGCATCCGGAGAACTCAGTGAATCAAGGAGCGTTTGTACAGCGCTGTAGTGAGTTTATAAGCCGTGCAAAGTCGGTGTACACTGGACTTTGTGAGTATCAGGATAATCTGAACTATAAAATCGCAAGAGAAGTAGATACCATGAACGCTTACGCTCAGCGCATAAGCGAATTGAATAAAGAAATTTTAAAGATCGAATCCGGTAAAATAGAGCATGCCAATGATCTGAAGGATGAGAGAAACCAGTTGATCGACGAGCTTGCGTCTATGGCGAACATTGAATGCAAGGAAGATGCACTCGGCAATGCCATTATCAAGCTGGAAGGAAAACAATTTGTAAAAGATGACTCCTACAATAAGATTGAATTATTCGAAGATCCGACGACAGGTTTTTATACGCCGTTCTGGTCACATCTTGTGGAGCATGATAACACAGGCAAGCTGGTTGTTGATAGTCTTAAGGATATTAAGGATGCAGGAGCAGAGCTTTTCCGAATGGATCAGGAAATTTCCACAGCAACCAACACAGATATTGGTGCGCTAAAAGCTATGATCTTTGCAAGAGGAGACCATAGAGCCACTTACGAGGATCTAGATTCGGCAGTCTATGATTCAAAAACTTCCCAGTCCATTCTGATGAATGTTCAGGCAGAGTTTGATCAACTGATTAATAAGGTTGCAGAAGGAATCAACCAGATCTTTGCGGATGCGGCTAAGAGGGCAACGGAGGAACAAGGACCGGGGTCCACGTATATGCGGGACACTAATATAACAAATCCTGATGGAACCCATCCGCCGTATAAGATTTTTGACACTGTTACGGGATCGACTACATTTACCATAGACAATCTGACCATAAACAGTGTGATCAAGCAAGCGCCTTCTTTGCTCGGTATGGTGAAGGAAGACAAGAAGATTGATCAGGAAACGGCAGATGCATTGAAAGCGCTTTTTGAAACCAGCGAAGTAATAAAACGAGATGAGGATGGTAATCCGATTCAAAAGAAGGATGCGGCTGGCAATCCGGTTTTTGACAAAGATGGCAAACCGGTTTATGAAACTGATCCGCTCACTTTAAATCCTAATGTCAAAACACCTACTAATTTTATTACCTACTATAACAACCTGATCATTCAGGTGGGTAACACAGGAGATGTTCTTCGGGGAATTAGTGAGAATCAGCAGCTTACCGTGGATAGTACGTATGCAGCAAGAGAGCAGGTACATGGAGTTTCTTCCGACGAAGAATTAAGCAATATGATTATGTTCCAGAATGCGTACAATGCTTCCAGCAGATATATCAATGTGATCAGTGAATTGTTAGAGCACATCATCAATACGATGGGCAGATAGAAAGGGAGGAAGACGGATGCCGTCACAATTTTTTGGATTGACAATTGCAGGTTCGGGACTTCGGGCCTCCAATGCAGCTTTAAATACAACAGCAAACAATATTGCCAATGCGCAGACCGTCGGCTACAGCCGTCAAACGGTGACCCAGCAGGCATTCACGGCACTTCGTACATTTACTACTTATGGCTGTGCGGGAGCTGGTGTTGAGACCATTGCAATTGAAAGAGTACGTGATAATTTTTATGATGTTAAGTACTGGAATAATAACAGCAAGTACGGCGAGTTTTCTGCGAAGCAGTACTATATGCGGACCATTGAGGACTATTTCAATGATGATGGCACCAGCGGATTCGTGACTGTATTTAATAAGTTCAGCGCAGCGCTTCAATCCGTTACTACTAATGCCAGCGGTGATACAGCGAAGATGCAGTTTATCGCTACGGGCAAGTCCCTGACAGATTACTTCAATAACATGTACGGAAATCTGCAGGAGCTGCAGAAGGATGTGAATCTTGAAATCAAGCAGAATGTGGATCGCATCAACGCCATTTCGGAGAAATTATCAACTTTAAATAAGCAGATCAATGTAGTTGAACTTTCCGGAACGACAGCAAATGAACTTCGGGACCAGAGAGAATTTTTGATCGATGAATTGTCCGAAATCGTTGATGTGGAGGCAGAAGAAATGCCTATCCATGATCCTAATGATCCGAACAGGGTAACGAATATAAATCGTTATGTAGTGCGTATCGCAGGCGGACAGCTTCTGGTAGACAGCGATGATTATCGTTCACTGGATTATGTGGCAAGAGCAGATAATGAGAAGATTAACCAGACCGATGTGGATGGGTTGTATAAGATCATGTGGAGCAATGGAAATGAATTAAAGCTTTCCAGCTCTCTGATTGGTGGTAAGTTAAAGGGACTGATCGACATGCGTGACGGTAAGAACAGCTCTAACTTTTATGGTACGGTTACGGGAGCAAATGCCAACAGTGTCAAAGTTGAGGTTAGTCCGGAGTTTTTAAAGAATATGAAGGATTGCTCTTTGTCGGATACCGGCGGTGAGATTATCATCAACAATGTGCGTTACTATTATAATAGCTGGGACTATGACGGAGATAAGACATATACCTTTGAATTGGATCCTGACCGTATGGAGGAAGGGGCTAGTATGCCTAAAGAAGGAGTTACCGCAAGGGTAGGATCCGACATCAGATATCAGGGGATTCCCTATTATATGGAGCAGATGAACGCCTGGATCAGAGGATTTGCAGAAAAGGTAAATGAGATTTTTACAACCGGATATGATGTAAATGAAGAGCATGGTTGCATATTCTTTTCTGGATTTTCAGGAGATGGTACAGAGTATAATGCGGAAGATCTTATGGACAGCAACAAAGGCTATTACTATCTGACAGCAGGAAATCTTACCATTAATTCCGAACTGCTGAACAATGCTTCCAGGCTGGGAACCAGAAGCATGGATGAGGCAGGAGAGGTTGAGGAATTTGGACAGATCACAGAATTGATCACACTCCTCAACAGTAAGGAAAAGTTCAACTTCCGTAACGGCAGTGCAAATCAGATGCTGGAGCTTATACTGGCAGATGTGGCATTGAATGCCAGTGAAGCAAATACCTTTTATAATACGTACCGGGGACTTCAGACCAGCATTGATAATCAGAGGTGTTCCATTTCCGGCGTAGATGAAGATGAGGAAGCGGTAAGTCTGGTTAAATATCAGAATTCTTACACCCTGGCATCCAAGATGATACAGACACTGACAGAGGTTTATGATCAGTTGATTTTGCGTACCGGAGTATAATAAGGAGGGTAAACGCATGAGAATGACAAATAAAATTATGCAGAATAATTCTCTGTATAATATCAATAATAATAAATTACTACAGGATAAACTCAGCACACAGATGTCTACCCAGAAGAAGATCACCAGACCTTCGGATGATCCGATCATAGCAATTCGTGCACTGCGTCTGCGCACTAACGTATCGGAGCTGACACAGTTCTACGATAAGAATGTAAAGGATGCAGACAGCTGGCTTACCGTTACCGGCAAAGCATTAAGTACGGTTGCAGATGTTCTGACAGACATGTCCAAAGAGGCAAATAAAGCGGCTAACAAAGAAAAGGGCGTGGAAGATCTGCAGATTATTCTTGGACAGCTGAAATCTTTAAAGGATGAGTTTTACTCTACCGGAAATATGGACTATGCAGGCAGATATGTCTTTACAGGATATCGAACCACAACACCCTTATCTTTTACGAAAGAGGTAGAAGAACAGCCGGAGGGATATCCCAGCTATAAGATAACCGAGCAGGTAAAGATTGATGCGTTTGACACTATCAATTATACGGATATTGGAGATTTGGATGGTCTTAATAAGAATAACTGTAAGGACGGCAGCGCAGTAGTAGAAAATGATATTACCAATACAGATATTCATAGACTGCGTCTTTCTTATGATAAATTGACTAATGATGTTCCTGTGATTAATATTATGGATAAAGACGGAAATCCTGTGCCTTATGGAACTATTACTGCTGCTCAGAGCGATGATCCTTACAGTGAAGTGGGTGCAAACAGTATGATTTTTGTGCCGGAGACAGGTGAAATTTTAATGGGTGATACGGCTTATGCGAGTTTGGAAGCTGCGTTGGACAGCACCGACACAGAGATTCGTGTTACTTACACCAAGAATGAGTGGAAGAACGGAGATCTTCGTCCGGAGCATTACTTTTACTGCGAAGGAACGACTATGGGTAAGGATGATCAACCGAAGACAGTCACCTACAATAAGGATTATCTCGATGACTATAAGAAGCAGACCATTGAGTATGATGTAGGCTATAATCAGAAGATACAAGTGAATACCACAGCCGATGAGGTGTTTACTCATAGTCTGGACAGAGATATGGATGATTTGGAGAGAGCTCTTAATGATCTAGCTAAGATCGATACAACGAAAGAAGATCTGAAAAAAGTTCTGGATGAAATGGAAGAGCGGAATGTCAGTGAAGATGATGCAACCTATGTAAAGGTTAAAAACCAGTATGACGCTGCCAAGAAGGCTTATGATTATATTCGTGAAAATGTTCATAAGATGTTTGAAAAAACCATTTCAGATACACAGGGATACTTGGATGATGCAAATGTAGCCATTACCGATAACGGAACCAGAAGTCAGAGACTGGATCTGATCGAAAACCGGCTGATGGATCAGAAGACGACATTCCAGACTCTGCAGTCCGAAAACGAGGATGCAGATATTGCGGAAGTGGCTATCCAGCTTACCAGCACAGAGCTGACCTACAATGCAGCCCTTATGGCAACCGGTAAGATTATGCAGACATCTTTGATGAATTATATTTAACTTGCGTGCCTTGATGCACAGATAGGAGAGGGTATGAGAATAAACACAAAAATATTTGGGGAAATTGAAATTGCAGATGAAAAGATCATTCATTTTCCTTCCGGGATCATCGGATTCCCGTATCTAGTTGATTTTGCACTGGTACATGATGAGGAGAAAGGAAATGGAGCGATTCATTGGCTTCAGTCCATACAGGAGCCGGCATTTGCCCTTCCGGTTATGGATCCGCTTGTTGTATGCCCGGACTACAATCCGGAGATTGATGATGAGCTGTTAAAACCTATCGGACACTTCGAACCGGAGGAGATGCTGGTGCTTGTCACAGTGACAGTTCCCAGTGATCTGACCAAAATGAGTGTAAACCTACGCGGTCCTATTCTCATCAATTCAGCAGAAAAGAAAGCATGTCAGGTAATTGTTGAAGGTGAGAGTTACGAGGTGAAGTATCCCATTTATGAGATTTTAAACGCAAAGAAAGCAGGTGAGTAAATGTTAGCTTTATCCAGAAAGAAGAGCGAAGCCCTTATTATTAACAACAACATTGAGATTACGGTACTGGAGATTAAAGGCGAGCAGGTAAAGCTGGGCATCAGCGCACCCAAGGAGGTTCCAGTGTATCGTAAAGAGGTCTATGTTCAGATTCAGGAGGCAAATACGGAAGCTGTCAATATGGACGGAATGGAAGCACTAAAGAATCTGCTGGGACAGTAGGAAGAACAGGTATTAAAGAGAATTT
>CAMWJC010000093.1 GCA_947174495.1 uncultured Lachnospiraceae bacterium
AACTTTAGATTTTTTCATTAATCCAAGATCAATACACAAAATAATTTACACTACCGACCTTTACTAATTAAGAGAGGGATTACCCTCTCTTTTATATTGCTTGATACTTATTATAGGAAACATTTTCTGTCCCTATTTTTTACGCTGTTGCTTCATATTTACTAGATAGGTATTGCTGTAACACCTCCGTGGCATTATTTAAGATTTCTACATCTTTTTGTTTTTATTCGCTTAATAAGGCTTAAATTCTTTGCTCTCTTGCCACATATTTTGATACCTCCAGTTAATAAGATATTAGAGTATACGGACAAGATTCACTTATTATTCATAATTATTACATTACTGCACATCAAATCCTATTGTATCACCTTTCTCTTCTCTATTCTTAAAAGTATAAGTATCATATAATATCACTCATTATTTATTTTCAAATCCTTATATCAATACATGCCTAGCTTCATATAAAACTTAAAAATATTTTTAAAATCCGCTAAAACCCTTAGTATTTAAGCCACTTCCTACAGTTCATACGGCGTCACCTGATATACATAATAATTCAGCCAATTGCTATATAAATTATTACTGTGTGACCGCCACTGCAAAGATGGTTTCTTTGTCGGATCGTCTCCCGGATAATAATTCTCCGGCAGCTTGATGGGAAGTTCCTTTTCCTTGTCTCTGGTATACTCATTATGCAAGGTATATCTGTCATATTCCGGATGACCCATCACATAAATCTGTTTGCCGCCTTCCGTCATGCAAAGACACACTCCTGCCTCTTTGGACTCTGCAAGAACGGTTAATTCCGGGCAGGCATGAATATCCTCAGCCCTGATTGCCGTATGTCGGCTGTGGGGAATATAAAAGAAATCATCAAATCCGCGAACCAACGGAATCTTGCGGTTCATAACCTTATGCTCAAATACCCCGAACAGTTTTTCCGGCAGCATTACCTTTTCCATACCATGATGGTAATAAAGACCTGCCTGTGCACCCCAACAAATATGCAGAGTGGAAGTCACATGCTCTTTGGTCCACTCCATGATCTCACAGAGTTCCGGCCAGTAATCCACCTGCTCAAAGGGAATCTGCTCTACCGGTGCACCGGTTATGATCAATCCGTCAAATTTCCTGTCTTTCAATTCATCAAAGGTATTATAAAAGCGGTTCAAATGCTGAATCGGTGTATTCAGAGATACATGACTGTTCATCTTCATAAATGACACATCAATATGAAGCGGCGTATTGGAAAGTACCCGAAGAAGCTGCAGCTCCGTATCCTGCTTGATGGGCATAAGATTTAAAATACAGATCTGCAAAGGACGGATATCCTGATGCATGGCGCGGTATTCATCCATAACAAATATATTTTCATTTTCCAGTATTCCCTTTGCAGGCAGATCACTTTGTACTTTAATAGGCATATTCTTCTTACTCCATCCTTTTCTGTCAACATTTCAGATAATCTTATTCACCAAATCTCTCCACAAACTCATCTTCCGTAATCACAGGAATCCCCAATTGCGCTGCCTTCCGATTTTTTGATGAAGTAGAAGCAGCATCATTATTTACAAGATAATTTGTTTTGGAGGTAACACTTCCTGTCACCTTACCTCCTGCAGCTTCCACGTAAGCCTTAAATTCATCCCGATTTTTGTAATGATGTACATCTCCAGTAATGACAAAGGTAAGTCCTTTACATTTTCCGTCTTCCGCTGCCGCAAGACTGACCTGTTCTATTGTAACCTCTTTTAATAAAGCTTTCAAGGCAGATCTGTTCTTCTCATTTTCATACCATTCCAGAACCGAACGGGACTTTTCCGGTCCGATTCCGGCAACTTCTTCAAATCCCTGTCGGCTGTCCATGCGCTCCAAAAATCCATCGAAACCATTTTCCGCTATTATCTTCTTTCCTGCATCGATCCCGATCATTGGAATACATAAAGCATAAATAAAGTTAACCGGATGAACCTGTCTGCTCTTTTCAATTGCTTTAAGCAGATTGTCACAGGATTTATCTCCAAACCCTTCCATCTGCCTTATTTGATCTGCGTACTCTTCCAAATGATAAATATCTGCGAACTCTGAAAGGAACCCTTCATTCATAAACCGCAAAATCGTCTGAACGGATAATCCGTCAATATCCATCCCTGATTTACTTACGAACCTGGTAAACTTCTTTACATGCTTTGCACTACAGTCCGGATTGGTACAATGAAGCGTTTTGGTATTGCTTCTGGGACTTAGCTTGATCTCAGTCTTGGCTCCGCAAACCGGACAATTGTCCGGAATCTGAAATTCTCCTGATGATTCTGTGACCGCAATACATTTAGGTATGATCTTATTTGCCTTGATCACTTCAAGCACACATTGATCTCCAATGCCCAGCCGCTCCATCTCACTGATATTACAAAGAGATGCTCTGGAAACAGTGGTTCCTTCAAGTTGCACTGGCTCAAAAACCGCTACCGGAGAAATCGTGGAGGCCGCACAGGACCATTCTATATGATCCAGCTTCGAACGTGCAGAAACATCCTGCCACTTAAAGGCATATCCGGCCCTGGCTGCATGATGACCGGTAACATTTCCCGAAGCCGCATACTCTGTATCATCAAAACAAATCACCAAACCGTCCACCGGAATATCCATTTCTCCCGTTTCAACCTTTCTGGTCCATCTTTCAATAGCTTCCGGAATGCTCACTGCAGTAACTGCTTCCCTGTCTACCACCGTAAATCCTTCTTTCTCAAGGAAAGACATTCTCTCTCCCCAGGACAGAATATCCTCATCCAAATATACTAATGTAAACGCATGGAAATGAACATGCCTCTCTTTTACCTTTTCCGGGTCATCCAAACTGAGTGTACCCGATGCCAGATTTCTGGGATTGGCATATTTCTCATCATCATCTTCTATGGTATCATTAATGAGTTCAAAGTCTGTGTAAGATATAGCAGCTTCTCCTCTGACCACCATATGTCCTTTATAATGAATGGTCAGCGGAAACCCATTTATAGAATTTTTTAAATAGGTAATGTTGCTTCCTATAGTTCCGTTTCCTCTGGTCAGTATTTTGGTAAGCTTTCCATTATCATAAGTAAGAACTAATGTCAGTCCATCCAATTTCCATGACAGCCAGATTGCTCTGTCCTCCGCCCACTTTTGAAGTTCCGTAACCTGTTTCGTCTTTGCCAATGATAATGCTGGAAACTCATGCGCTTCTTTCTCTCCGCTATTTTCCTCATAGCCGGTATTCTGGGTAGGACTGTCAGGAAGAATATAACCGGTCTCTTCCTCAATCTTCAGAAGTTCATCAAACATCGCATCCCATTCGTAGTTTGATATGAGCTCTTCTCTCCCTCCGTAATAAGCATCTGATGCCTCATTCAGCTTTTTTACCAGTTCTTGCACCTTTATTTTGTAATCTTCCATGATTTTGCCTCCATTTTTGCAAGTTTTCCGTCATCCTTACTTTCGTTTCCTTCATGTATTTTTTCAATAAAACCTGTTTTTCAACAAATATTATCGCAATTTCGACATATATATTTCTTTTGATTTATTTCAACCAGGCTGATCTACATATTACAATCTTATCATACACTCCATGCTATTTCCACAACATCTATTTCTCTGTAACACAAGATTTTGTGATTAAGTCCGTTTACTCTACTTTTTTTCTGCTGCACAAATTGTATAACGTCTGCAATTCATTTCCAATAATCCGACGGTATTGCCCCGGTTTTAAATCTGCAAGCTGTATATTCACCACTCGCACCCGTTTAATTGCATTAACATGATATCCAAGTTCTTTTGCCATTCTTCGTATTTGTCTGTTGACTCCCTGAGTCAGAACAATACGAAAAGTGTACTTCCCAATCATTTTTGTCTTACAGGGCTTTGTTTTCACATTCAATTCCGGAAGAAACACCCCATTTTCAAGGCTTTCCAAAAAAACATCTGTTATTTCTTTGTCCACCTTTACCACATATTCCTTCTCATGACCGGCGCTGCCGCGCATCATCGTTTCGATCAGTTCTCCATCATTTGTCAAGAGAAGCAGCCCCTCCGAATCCTTGTCTAGTCTTCCTGCATAAGTAACACGAACCGGAAACTTAACCATATCTGTAATTTTCTTATCAGCAAATCTGTCTCTTTCCGTACACACTACCCCAACCGGTTTGTAATAAGCAAACACTACTTTTTCATTTTTGCCATGAACCGGTTTCCCATTTACAAGAATTTTATCCTGATCTGATACTTGCATTCCCATACTCGCTTTTTGTCCGTTTACAAGGACCCGTCCCTCTTCGATCAAACGATCTGCGTCCCGTCTGGAACAGACGCCGCAGGAAGCAAGATATTTATTCAGCCTTTCGTTCTTCATAACAGCTATATTTCTCCTTATCACCGGGATGACACTTCACGCGAAGCCTTGTACCTTCCTTTTCATATTCCATGGAAAGCACCTGTGCATTCTCCATAAAATAAGAGACAATACTTCCCTTCTCATAGGGAATCAGAAGATACACTTCCCGAAAGTCCGCATATACCCTTTCAAGAATCTGCTCTGTCAACACAGTGAGGGAGTCCTCCTCTCTGGCCGAGATATAAACCTTATTTCCAGTGACCTTCGGATAAAACCGGCTCTCTTCCACACGATCCAGTTTATTAAACACCGTGATCATGGGAATTGCCCCGGCCCCCAGCTGTGCAATTGTTTCCTTTGTTGTTTCCATTTGCTTCTGATAATAGGGATCCGAATAATCCACTACCTGAAGAAGTAAATCCGCTTCTGCAAGTTCCATCAAAGTAGCCCGAAATGCTTTCACCAGCCCATGAGGAAGCTTATGGATAAAGCCTACCGTATCTGAGAGAAGAAAGTCTTTATTATTTCCGGTGCAAATTTTCCGCACGGAAGTATCTAGTGTAGCAAACAACATATCCTTTTCCAGAACTTTCTTTTCTTCATCCATTCCATATTTGTCAAGCATCCGATTCATAATCGTTGACTTTCCTGCATTGGTATAACCAACCAAAGCTACCACTGGAATCCCCGAACTTTGCCTTTTCTTCCTTTGTGTCTTCCGCTCCTTCGTGATCTGCTCCAACTCACGATTAAGCTCCGAAATGCGATGTTCAATCCGCCTACGGTCAAGTTCCAGCTTTTTTTCACCAGCTCCACGGCTGCTCATGCTTCCGCTTGTTCCTCCCTGTCTGGTCAAAGCCTCATGCATTCCAACCAATCTAGGCAGCAAATATTGCAATCGGGCCGATTCCACCTGTAGTCTTGCCTCTCTGGTTCCTGCTCTTTTTTCAAAAATATCCAAAATCAGAGCGGTCCGATCCATCACCGGAATTTTTAGTTCTTCCTGCAAATTTCGCAGCTGCGACGGGGTAAGCGTATCGTTAAAGATGACAAGCTCTGCCTCCAGAATCCTCGCTGTCTCAGAAAGCTCCTGTACCTTCCCACTACCCAGATACAGGCTCTTATTAACTGACTCCATTCTTTGTGTGACCATACCTACCGGTTCCATAACACATGCTCTTGCCAGTTCCGCAAGCTCTGTCATGGATCGTTCAAACTCTTCCTGATCCTCCCCTGTGTCCACACCTGCAAGCATGACTCTTTCACACTTCTCCTGTAAATCTTTTTCTACTATTTTATTCGTTTCCATTCTGTTTTCAACATCCTCTTCCGCTTTTAGCGATCAAATCATCAATAATCTGAAAATAATTTTCAAAGGTTTTCTTGCAGCATCCGGGATTCTTAATTGATATCCCGCCGGTTTTTAGGCCAATCAGAGTAAATGCCATTGCCATCCGATGATCCTCATAAGTCTCCACTTCCGCTTCGCTTACTTCTCCCGGATAAATGATAAGCCCGTCCTCCTCCGGCACCTCACTACAAGAAATTCCCATGCGTTTTAGCTCTGTCAATGTGGCAATAAGTCTGTCGGACTCCTGCATACGGATATGACCAATATTTTTAATTAAAGTTGGTGATGTCGCAAAGGGTGCCAGGGCAGCCATAGTCATGGTTTGGTCCGAAAAATCTTTCATGGACAAAGTACTGCCCGTATATTGTTCCAGATTTCTTCCATCAATCATTACACCCTCGCTCTTTTCCTCCAAATCACACCCTATATTTTTAAGGACTTCCAGGAACTTAATATCTCCCTGAAGACAGTCCATATGCACATTTTTAACAATAACATTTGTTTTCAAAAGTGGCGCCATGGCATAAAAATAGCAGGCTCCTGACACGTCCGGTTCAATCTGATACTCTGTAAGTCCAAAATTCTCCATCGCCGGAACCTTGTAACCATTTTCTTCACAGCTAATAGGAATTCCAAACTGTTTCATAATATTAAATGTCAATTTAATATATGCTCCTTCCATTCTGTCGCCGGAGAGCCGTACTTTCAGTCCTCCTTTTAAAATAACGCCCGACATCATAAGCGCACTGGCAAACTGACTGCTTATTCCAGTATCAATACTGACCTCTTCCATAAGAAGACCGTGAGAAGACATATGAAAAGGGAAATGTCCACTCTCGCCTCTGTATGTAATCTCCACCCCGGCCTCTATGAGCAAATCCAAAAGCGGTTGCATAGGACGTCTGCACATCTGGGGAGACGCTGTCAATTCATAATCCCCTCCTGCAAATGCCAGCATCACAGTCAAAAACCTTGCTGCCGTTCCTGCACTTCTGACATCAATCTCTCCGCTTCTATTGGGAATCTTTCCACCCTCCCCCTGTATGGTCACTTCCTGTTCCGACTCCTGGATCTCAACATGAAATCCCAGCTTCATAAGACAATCCAGAAATCCCCTTGAATCATCGCTGAACAGAACCCCGCGAAGCGTGCATCTTTTGTTCGAAAGCGCCGCAAGCAAAAGTGCTCTGTTTGTAATACTTTTGGACCCTGGAACGCGAACCCGGATTTCCTTGATACCTTCTATTTTACGAACACGATAAATCTCTTCCATTCTTCAAACTCCCTGCTGATATTCTCCTTACTACTATACCAACTTTTGGCTATTCTGCCAATGAGAAATGTTTGAGTTTATACGTTTAGTTTAGGTATGTGTATACGGAATGTCCGCTCATAATAAAATCAATCCTACGTCAGCACGCTCGATAAAGCGTTCGCGAAATGCTTCCTTAAGGATTGATTTTATTATGAGCTGGGTTATCGAATAACGCAAAGTCAAACTGAGAACTCAACTAAGGTTGAGCGTTCCACTTCTTAGTAATTTGCCAGGCAATGGATTATGTGGTTATAGTGGAGGCGTTAGTTGGTTTTCTGTTAGCCAATAATTTAACCCGGATAGAACTCATATTCTTAAGGAGCCAATTCGCGAACGCTTTATCGAGCAGTGCGAAGCGCCAGTATGGCGCGTAGAATATGCGTTCTATCCGGGTTTTCATATTACTCTTTGAAAGCCAAACTAAATTCCTTCAACTTACCATTCTTTGTCTCTGACTAGCTTTAAGGATACTCGGTAGGATATCACAAGTATAATCGCATCCAAAATCAAAAGCCCTCCTGTCAAAAGCAGATTATCCACCAGATGCGGAACACCATCAAATAGCATAACAGTCGTATTTCTTGTCAAATATACTGATATACCTATCACTCCACCCATTACAAGAATAACTGCCATATAGGTATATCTTGCTTTTTCCACGCCATATTTAAAAATAATGGGAAGTGTAATGGTATAAGCAATCAGAAAAAAAGAAGATAAACAATTGATCATTATCCATTCTGCAGTTCCCTCATACCATGATGTGCTCATGGCAATCACCTCCACAATCAGAGCCAACAGGCTTCCGGCACCAATGCAGATACAGACAAGCACATACTTTTCTTTCACCAGTGTTTTTACACTTATGGGCATGGTGAGTGCATAACAATTAAAATGTACGGCTTCATCCATGGACATAACTGACAGAACCATCATGCCGCCCAAAAGAATGGAATACATTGCCAGAAAAGAAAAGGATTTGGAAAATATAGACCAAACGCTCATAAATACTAAAATAGTTGCATATTGCTTTTTATAGTTCGATAT
>CAMWJC010000094.1 GCA_947174495.1 uncultured Lachnospiraceae bacterium
AACTCGGATAAGAAATAAATTCTTAAGGAAGCAATTCGCGAACGCTTTATCGAGCAGTGCTTAGCGCCAGTATGGCGCATAGAATTTATTTCTTATCCGAGTGATCGTTTAGGTCCTATGGGTAAACCAGCTAAACGTTAATTTACGTAGCAGAAGACAATTCCTTTTTTCTTGCATTCAATGTCTTCCGCAGTTCCTTTTTTCTGGTATCCAAGTTCTTGTTGTCAACATACCTTAACGCGCTGAGCATCAATCGGATGGATTCAACATCGTCTTTCTTGGAATAGATGTCATTGAGGATGGGGAACAGCTCATCATCTTCTATGACACAGGAGAGCATATTGTATTGATTCACCATGGAAACCACATCTATAGCGGCATAGAAAAGCTCTCTAACATATTCCTCATCATCTGCGAAGAGTTCCTTTTGCTTTGCCAGCCAATAAGGCAACATAGTGGTATCATTGTGCATAGCCGCCACGATTGCGGGATTTCGAAATGGTTTGGAGAGCAACAGGTTTCTTTCAATCCCAATACCGAGGGCAAGCAGTTGCTCCGCCCACTGAGGGGAATGGACAACATTTAATGCGTTCCCGTTGTACATACTACCGTCACACGTCCAATGAATGTCAGCCCCCATATCACTGAGAGCTATCGCTACAGGGAGTCGGTTCCAAAATACCGCATCAAGAAACAAGTTTGAACCCGACGGAAGTTTCGTATGGACAAGCTCATGGACCTCCTTAATTTGGGAAATAATCGCCTCATCCGGTATCGTTTTGTCACTAAGCTGATCCCGGATTTGAATGGATTTTTGCCTTAATTCCAAGTCTGTCATTTTAATCAACACACCTTTCTACACATATGATTTAATTTTCTTTCATACAGATTCTGATAGAATTATTCATAATAGTATTTTATCATGAGAGCACTTGTAATTCTACTAAATTTTGTACCATATTCCTTTGCCATGTTCCGTTCAATCATCTGCTTGCCATCTCCTCTGCTTTGTACTAACCACGCCGGCATGACTTTTGAAATCATGTAGGTCTCTGTCAATAACTGAGAGGAACTGAGGGATTTGGGGAACCCGCCGTTACAAAAATGCTGCTGCCTAGAGACATTGTTAAAAATATCCTGAACAATTGTTGCCGCTTCATGAATTAAAAATTTATTCCGCTTTTGAGGAAAAAGATATATAATAAGATCAACAGCAGACCGGAATTTCAAAGGAGAAACAATATGAACGATCAACAAAAAAGAACTATTTTACCATTATTAAAAGATGCTGAAATTAACAGGAACTATGAAACTGACTATTGGTTTTCATATAAGGATTTCTTAGACCCAACAGATAATTTCACGGATTTTCAATGTGAATGTCTTGACGGTAAGCTAGGCTACATTGCCCTAATAGAAAATTTGATCAACATGGAGGAAACTGCAAAAGTTTTTGTGCAAGTCTATGGAATTGATGGAGATGATGACGAACCGTTTATTTATGCAGACACCTTGATTATTTTTAGCAAATTGTCACTTGATGAGATAAAACAAATTTTTAATGAACCCAAAGATATATTTCCAAGCGAAATTGGAGAATATGAATATACTGATTTTTCGCAGTCAGCTTTTCTAATTGGAGATAATGGGGAACTGATTCCAGGTGTAAAACTATTGAATGATGATCAGTTTGTTTATTATTGCTGGTGGGATTAATTAACGTTTAGATGAGGTATGCGTATGCAAGACGGCCGCGCAGATAAAATAACTCCTTTCGTCAGCACGCTCGATAAAGCGTTCGCGAATGGCTTCCTTAAGGAGTTATTTTATTCTGCGCTGGGTTGTCGAATGACGCAAAGCCAACTGGCAACTCTGCTAAGGTCGAATGTTCCACTTTTCGGCAAATAGCCAGACAGCGGATTAGGCGACTATAGTGGAGTCATTAGCTGGTTTTCCGTCAGCCAAAAACTAACTCGGCTAAGAAACAAAATTCTAAAGGAACCAATTCGCGAACGCTTTATCGAGCGTGGTGACGTAGAATTTTGTTTCTTAGCCGAGTTAGTTTAGGTCCTATGAGTAAACCAGCTAAACGTTAATTTAAATACAACAATTCCAATATCTCCATAGGACTCTTTACAAACACTTTCCCTCCGGCAGCTTCCTGCTCCTCTTTGGTTCGAAATCCCCATCCTACCGTAATACAATCCATACCGGTATTTGCCGCTGTTGCAATATCAACCTCGGAGTCTCCTATGTATACTGCCTTTTCTTTTGGGACTTTCAATTCCTTAAGGGCAACAAGAACCGTATCCGGTGCTGGTTTCTTACGAATTCCTTCCCTCTCTCCGATGGCCACTTGTAAATAATCCTTAAAGTATTGCTGCTTCAAGGTTTGTACCCCCTCATAATATTTATTAGAGACAATTGCCATCAAAAATCCTTCCTGCTTTAATGCATCAAGAAGCTCCCTGATTCCCGGATAAAGATCCGTCTTATCATTACAATGTTCCCCATAATATTCCTTGAAAAGAGCATATGCCCGCTCAAACTGGGGATTATCTGATCCATTTGGTACTGCCAGCTCCAAAAGCCGTTCAATGCCGTTTCCCACAAAATGACGTATTTCCTCATAGCTTCTCTCAGGCATTCCACAAATTCCAAGTGCATAATTCACACTATCCATCAAATCATCCAGAGTATTCAGCAAGGTACCATCCAAATCAAAAACAACAGCCTCATATTTCTTTGCTTTCATATCGCTATTTACTTCCTTTCCGTGCCGCTTGATCTATTTTTCTCTTTACGATCACAAAGCAGATTAAATGTGTCATTGCTGTCAATGCCCAGGAAACCGGATAAGAAATATACAGAGTGTGCAGGGTCCGATCCCACTGAAATACCGTATAAATCCATATCACCCGGAACACACAGGCACCAAGAAGCGAGACAATCATAGGCATCACCGCATAGCCTAGTCCTCGGATGCTTCCCACTAGAACATCCATAATACCGCAGAGACAGTAAAAAGTACAAATGATACTCATTCTCTGAATACCATAGGCAATAACCTCCTGATCAGGCGAGTACAGTGAAAGGATCCGATCTCCCAGCAAATATGCTCCATTTCCCATCACAAGTCCGATAAAGGTTACAAATAAGAGACACTCAATCAGAATTTTATTGATCCGGTCGTATTTTTTACCTCCTAAATTCTGTCCAGTAAAACTAACGGCTGTCTGATGCACGGAATTCATTGCCATATATACAAATCCTTCCACATTGGCCCCTGCTGTATTTCCTGCCATTGCAACAGAACCAAAGGAATTGACCGATGACTGGATCAAAACATTAGATATGGAAAACAAAGAGCCCTGTATTCCTGCTGGAAGTCCGATTGCTGCAATTTTCCTCAGCTTTTCAAGATTCAGCCGAAGCTTATCTCTCCGCAGCTGGAAACAGCCATCTGACAGAACCAGACAACGCAGGATCAAAAAGGTGGACACGCACTGAGAAATAACCGTAGCAAGAGCTACTCCTGCCACTCCCATATGAAAGACGATCACAAAGAATAAATTTAGGCAGACGTTGATTACACCTGCCGTTACCAGATAAAATAACGGTCGTCTCGTATCCCCAATCGCCCGCAAAATAGCACTGCCGAAGTTAAACAAAAGCATTACCGGCATTCCCAGAAAATAGATTCTCATATAAAGCACCGAGTGCTCAATTACATTTTCCGGTGTATCCATCAAAAGAAGCAAAGGTCTTGCAAGCACAATTCCAAGTACGGAAAGAATAACTCCACCCGCCAGACTGATCAGAATGGAGGTATGTACTGTCTGGCTCACTTCCTCATCTGCTTTTGCACCATAATACCTTGCTACAAGCACATTTGCTCCAACAGACAATCCGATAAACAGATTGACCAGCAGATTGGTCAGTGCACCGGTAGAACCTACCGCCGCCAGGGCTTCATTTCCTGCGAATCTCCCCACCACGACCACATCAGCCGCATTAAAAAGAAGCTGCAAAATACCTGATAACATAAGCGGCAGCGTAAAAAGAAGTATTTTCCCAAATAACGGACCATTACACATATCAATCTCATACTTTTTTTCTTTTGTCTTTTCCATCCCGATTCTCCTCACAAAAACTAACGCTCATTCTATCATAAGCCGCCCTGCCTGGCACCTATTTCTTTTCACTGGAAAACCTGTTGTATATCCTCACAATATACAACAGGTTTCCTTTAAAGCTTACTTTCCAGATCTTCCAGGGACGAATATCCATATAAATGTGCCGTATTTTCCATGGTCATCTCCGCCAGATTTCTATTTTCTCTGCATAACCTTGTAATAAATCTTCCATACAGATCAAGTGTCTGATCTGAATAGGTGGACAATTCTCCCCGCAGATACGTTTCATAGGAAGTGTTAAATGGTGTATCCTCACTGGTATGGATACTTCTTGCATTACCGGCTGCCTTCGGATATTTCTGTGCAAATTCCTCCATCCAGTCTATTTGTATCTTAATGATCTCTTCTCTGATTTCCTTTTTCATCACGGAAAGCACGGGCAGTGAATCTTTAATCTCCGCATATCTCTCAGGCGAAGTGCTTTCCATCATCCGCCCGTATTTTTCTGTAATCAAATTCCACCCATGGTCATTTGCATGTCTGAAATCACTGATATAGCTTTTCAGCATCTCCTCATCCCATGTAAGGTACTGACTTTTACGCATAATAGAAAAAGTATTCCAGTCATCCTGACAATCAGCTCTTCCGCCTTCATTTTCTACCTTGTCAAAAGCTTCCCATTCCAATGTCACCAGTTCATTAATGAGTGCCGACTTAAAAGAATCGTCCTGTTTATCTTTTTGGGGAATCCGTCCTAATATCTGATCCGTATGATGGTCGAGATAGTTATCTTCGCCGCTGGTCAGTCCCTGTTTTTTCATTTCTGCTATGATAAGCGCCACAATGATCTCAATGGTCTGCGGAATCCTCTCATCTCCCTTAGGAAAATCCACAAGAGCATTTAGAATATCACCAATCTCCGGTAAGATAGCAAGATTACGCATTCCTCTGTGCATCCATTTATAAAATGGTGCAAAAGTGCGGTTTAAAAGGTATACCATAGACATGGTATGCTTCATAAATTCCGATAATGCAACGGCAGCCGTAACCGTTTCCCCTCTTCCAAACATCCGGGAATAATTATACTGCCCTGACTGGGCCATAAGCGCTGCCTGTCTTGCAATCTTTTTAAGCCGGACCTCCTCCGGATAATAATGCAGAATTCCTTTTCGAATGCGGGTAAATTCTCCCAGATCATCCCGAAAAACCTTTCCATTTACCGCCGCTGCCAGCCGGTAATCATCAAGAAACAGCCATTGACTCTGAGTGGTCGGCACATCTCTTAAGCCAATCAGACCTTCGTAGAAATCACCGATGCGGAAAACCCCCACACGCTTTTGTGCTTTTGCAGTTGCAAAGCGGGTAACTCCCATGTAAGTGGAAGGAAGCTGCTCATATGCTTCCTGTAGTTTCTCACCAATTTCATCATACACCTGATCCGTCAGCCACATACAAAATCCGGGACCAAAATCATGATCTCGCGACACTTCGTCATCATAGCCGAAACATTCGGATCCTTCTCCTACCAGCCCGACTGCGATCATCTTCTCATACTGAGGAAAATTTCCCCGTATCATGGGTATTCCGTATTCTCGGTAAAATGCTTCACACAGTTCCATTCCATTTCCAAAGTTCTCTGGGGCTTCCGGAAGCTGCCCCATTTTAACCGTAACAGCATTTAGATTCTGTAAGGTGATCTCATAGGCCTTGTTTCTTCCCATATTCCGCTCGATCTCACGAAGAGCAAGCTTATAATATCTGGCGGACTCCTCCAAATTACCTGCCAGATACTGCGCTTCTCCCATTGCGGACAGCGCACCGCTGTAATGATAATCCTTCTCCTCATCCATCTCAAAAATGGAAAATGCCTTCTGCAGATGATCAATCGCATCATGAACCCGTCCCAGCTTTAACTCCGATGCGGCAAGATTCGTGTAGGTAACCGCTACCTCAATACGGGCTTCTTCATAAAGCGTTGCGATAGAAAGCGCTCTCGTCAGACAATCACAGGCACTCTCAAAATCTCCCATCTCTTGAAAAAGAAGACTCATATTGTTGTACAGACTGGCATAACGGAAATCTGTTTCTGCCAGTTTTCCTTCGTATATTTCCCTTACCTTCTGATAGTAGATCATGGATTCCCGCAAAAGCCCGGCTGCCCGGCATGCATTTGCCACATTTAAAAGCGTGGTTGCATAATCTGTTGTTCCTTGAAGCCCCATGCCGTCCATCAGTTCCAGTACCTGTCTGCAGCTGATCATGGACTTTTCGCCCTCTCCCATCTCCCTATAGTGCCCAATCAACTCATTATAAAGTGTGATCTGCGCTCCAAAATCTTTGACTAGGCGCGCCTCATCCATCTTTCCCAGAAGGAAAGGCTCCACCTGATCAATCTGATGGGTTGCAAATAAATGATCCAGTTGTTGTAAGATCTCATTGATATCCATACTACACGCCTCCGTTCCCGTAACTGACAAATTATGTTGCCAGAAAGCTGCAAATTTCCGCTTCTCTTCCCATTGCCTCCTCATATCCATGCTGATAATAGTCCATCAGCACATCCACGTTGGACTCATTATTTCCGACAGCCAGCCTGGAAGGACGAAATACAAGCGCCTTTCCGTCAGCCTCCATTTTTTTGATCTGCGCCAAACTGGCATTGTACTTGTCTGCCCTCTTAGACACAGTCTTGATCAATTTCGGATATTTATGATAGACAAGGTGCAAAAAAAACATATAAAGATGCCGGTATTTCTTTCGATAATCTTCCTTACGCGTCAGAATCACCAATACCTTCTCCCATCCCTCTTTTTCCATCTGGTCTATGGGAAGCGCATCCGCCAGTCCTCCATCCAACATGGGAACATCGTCAATATAACTGACCCTAGAGATAAAAGGGAGCGAATTCGCCGCCCGGCAGATTTTCCAGAACTGCTCCTCCGTGTCAAAATCCTCAAAGTATTCACTTTCCCCTGTGAGACAATTGGTGGTATTGATTACAAATCTCTTGGCAGAATTTTTGAGAGTCTCAAAATCAAAGGGTGACAGCTTTTTCGGCACCACATCAAACAAATAGTCCATATCAAAAAAGGTTCCCTTTTTGAGGAATGTCTTCAGCCCCATATATTTTTCCTGACTGAGAGGTTTTATGACTGCATCTACCGCTCTGCCTTTCTGCCCCGACACATAATTCATTCCTGCGTAAGCACCTGCGGACACCGCAAGCACATTGGGAATCTCTATTCCCTTTTCCATAAAAAAATCCAGCACCCCTGCTGCAAACACACTGCGCATGGCACCGCCTTCAATCATAATCCCTGTTTCTTTCATTCGTATACTATTTCCTTTTCAGCCTGCCCCGCAGCAGAATATCTGGTTTCTATTATACTGCATTCCATTTTTTTTTCAAGCGTCCCCTCTGTTAGCTGTGCTTGTTTAGCCACACCAGTCCAGCCGTGCAGAAATAACTGTGAAATTGGTTCTTAGAGAGCAAGCTCTGACGGGACAATTTCACAGTTATTTGTGGACGGCTGAAATGGTGTAACATACAAAATGTGTAGTATAAAAAA
>CAMWJC010000095.1 GCA_947174495.1 uncultured Lachnospiraceae bacterium
ATTGTCTTGCCCGTCAAATGTCTGCATGATGGCTCGTGCAAGCACGGCCATCACGCAGCCGCTTGACAGGGCTTTCATATAAATTAAGGTTGAGATTTAACACCTCAACCTTTTCGTGCATAACTATTTGCTTACTACACCGTACTTTCTGTTGAACTTGTCAATACGTCCGTCCGCTCTCGCAGCCTTCTGCTGACCTGTGTAGAATGGATGGCACTTAGAACAAACTTCAACGTGAATATCCTGTTTGGTTGAACCTGTTACAAATGTATTGCCACAGTTGCATGTTACGGTCGCCTGATAAAACTGAGGATGAATTCCTTCTTTCATTTTGAAAATATGCTCCTTTCTCTGTTTTCAAATTTGCGCTGTTGCAAATTTGCGGCTAAAATCTGATTTTCAGCCCTCTATAAACTTCCATGCGCTGTTTCACAACGCATCACCATAAATCGTTCTCATCCACCGATATATAGGAACACCCATATACACAGCTATTTTGGAACAACTTCGTTTCTCCGAAACAGCTTTTTAATTGTATCACAGGCTATCCTATGTTGCAAGTCCTTTTTATATTTTTAGTGAAATTTATACAACAGTTCAGCCATGCTCATCTAAAGTCACCAGAATATCCCCTTTGCCCAGCAGCTTACAGCCACTTAATTTTCTTTACCATATGAACAAATTCCTGATTGTTTCTGGTTCTGGCAAACATATCTAAAATCTTATCCACTGCTTCCTCCGGCTTCAAACCATTTAACGCTTTACGTATGATATTGATCGCTTCCAGTTCATCCGGGCTAAGCAAAAGATCTTCTCTTCTGGTTCCTGATTTGGGAATATCAATTGCAGGGAATACTCTTTTTTCGGAAAGCTTACGATCCAAAACCAGTTCCATGTTACCGGTTCCTTTAAATTCCTCGTAAACCACATCATCCATCTTGCTTCCCGTTTCCACCAGTGCCGTTGCAAGTATGGTCAGAGATCCTCCCTCCCGCATATTTCTCGCCGCACCAAAAAAACGCTTAGGCATGTGCAGAGCTGCCGGATCTAGACCACCTGATAAGGTACGGCCGCTTGGCGGAACTGTCTGATTATAGGCTCTGGTCAGTCTGGTAATACTGTCGATTAGGATCATCACATCCTTTTTGTGTTCAACCAGACGTTTTCCTCTCTCGATTACCATCTCGGAAACTCTTTTATGATGCTCCGGAAGTTCATCAAAGGTGGAATAAATCACTTCCACATTGGGACCTTCAATAGCTTCCTTAATATCGGTAACTTCCTCAGGACGCTCATCGATAAGCAGGATAATCAAATGCACTTCGGGAGAATTTCGTTTGATAGATTTCGCCACTTCCTTGAGCAGCGTTGTCTTTCCCGCTTTCGGAGGGGATACGATCATACCTCTCTGGCCCTTTCCTACCGGACTCATCAAATCCATGATTCTCATTGCAACACTGGCGCCGGGCATTTCCAAATGAAGCCTTTCATCTGGGAAAATGGGCGTCATATCCTCAAAATTTCTCCTTTTAACTGCTACTTCCGGAGTATATCCATTGATACTCTTTACATAAAGAAGCGCTGCAAATTTTTCACCCTGGGTTCTCACTCTGGTGTTTCCTTCAAGGATATCTCCAGTCTTCAATCCAAATCTTCTGATCTGGCTGGGTGCCACATACACATCATGATCACCGGGCAGAAAATTCTCACAACGGATAAAGCCGTAACCGTCAGGCATAACCTCTAAAATTCCGCTGGCCGCTATCCCGCTGTCAAGTTCCGCCGGAAACTTGTCCTCTTCGCTCCGCGCTTCCTCTGTCCGGCCCTCCTGACGTTCATTTCTTACCTCCTGACGCTCCCTAGGCGCTGCGGCTTCTGTTCTGCCCTCTGCTGCCTCTGCGCGCGCATCAGAGCGCTCGCTCTTTCCTGCCGGACGTTCTGCTCTTTTACTGTCTGTTCCGGAAGCATCCGTTCTGGGTGTTTTCTCCATAACTCCCTTGGGCTGCACAGTCTTCCCCTCTGCTTTATCCTTTTCATCCTCCGCAAGCATCAGTTCAATAAGCTCCGCCTTTTTCATCGTCGAAGTTCCCTTCAGCCCTCTTGCCTTTGCGATTGCTTTTAAATCGGCAAGTCCTAAAGACTCGTATTTTTCTCTCATAAAGTGTAACCATGCCTTTCTATAATAAATAATCAAATTAAATCCAACAACTAATTTTTCTTTTGGGAAAAATGTACGATCTGTCATTTGAAATGTCTATATGGGTGATTATACAACATATTTATCAAAATAGAAAGTATTTTTTGTTGATTTGATTTCTGCCCACAAATACATAAACTATTTCAAAACATAACCTCTCAATCACATTCCGATACTTGACAATCCAGAACGCTTACGAGTATTCTTAATTATACTGCGGTTGTATCACACTTGAAAATGCCGAAAAACGGAGATTATCATGAAAGACAAATTTTATCCTCAGATACTGCACCTTGTTATTCCCATCGTAATACAAAATCTGCTCAGTGTGGCTGTCAACTCCGCAGATGTAATTATGCTTAATTATGTTGGGCAGTCCTCCATCTCTGCGGTGTCCCTTGCCTCGAACTATGCCAGCGTCCTTTTTATGGTATTTTACGGGCTGGGAACAGGAGCAACTCTGTTGTGCGCCCAATATTGGGGCAAAAAAGATCTGCAGGCCATCCGCGTGATCGAGGGGATCGCACTTCGTTTTTCTCTTGCGATCACTCTCGTCTTCTCCGGCTTCGCATTGCTGGCACCGGAACTCATGATGAAGCTTTTTACCACAGATACCGAATTGATCCGGATCGGCGCCAGTTATTTACGAGTGATGTCACTGACGTATCTATGTTGGAGCATCATAGAAATCTACCTTGCCATCTTAAGAAGTGTAGGCCGGGTAACTATTGCCATGATACTGAACATTGTAGCTTTTGCACTGAACATCTTCCTGAATGCGGTATTTATCTTCGGACTTTTTGGTGCTCCCCGCCTTGGCGCTGTCGGTGTCGCTATCGCAACTGCCCTCTCCCGCGTCATTGAGCTGTTAGGCTGTATTTTCGTCTCAATGGTACTTTGCAAGGATCTGAAACTAAATCCAGCTTATATGTTCATCCGTAACAAAGCTCTTCTCAAAGATTTTATCAGCCTGTCACTGCCCGCGCTGGGCAATGATGTATCATGGAGTGTTGCTTTCTCCATGTATTCCGTAATCCTGGGGCATTTGGGAACAGACGCAGTCGCTGCTAATTCTCTGGTAGTAGTCGTACGCAATCTGGGTACGGTACTCTGTTTCGGAACTGCAAGCGCAGGCGGTATCCTTCTGGGTAATGTGATGGGTGAGGGAAACATGGAACGCGCTAAGGAATATGCTTCCAAGCTCTTAAAGCTGACTATCATAACCGGTGCCATCGGCGGTGTGCTGATCCTCATTGCGACTCCTTTTGTACTATGCTTTGCTTCTCTCACCAAAACCGCAATGTACTATTTGAAATATATGCTGCTCATCAATTCCTACTATGTAATGGGAGCCGCTGTCAACACCACACTGATTGCTGGCGTGTTCCGCTCCGGCGGTGATACCCGCTTCGGATTGATCTGCGACACCGTAGATATGTGGTGTTATGCAGTTCCTCTCGGCTTCATCGCCGCATTTGTGTTAAAACTGCCTGTACTTATCGTCTATTTTCTGCTGTGCACGGATGAGTTTGTAAAATGGCCATGGGTCATCAAACGGTATCGGAGCGGTATATGGCTTAAAAACATCACACGGGATAATCTCTTTGAACATAAAGCGAGCGAACAAAGCCTTTAAGGCTTTTGTTCGCTCGAGTCATTTCTTCTAATAAAAATCAAATCACATCAATTCCTAATCATAAAATGATCTAATCATGAAATGATCTAATCACGAAGTGATCTATTCACTGAGTAATCTATTCACTCAAGGATCTCTTTACTGACACTTCAATCTTCTTATCGTAGCATGAGAAGGTATCCTCCACCCACTTCTGCTCCGGCTTAGGCGAAATAAGGCTCACTACCGGAACGATTACCAGACCTGCCAACATAGCAAACGCACCAGCATTAATGGGTGATTGCAAAAGAACTGGTAAGCTGGATTTTGCAACCATATTAAAAATCATAAACCCTGCACCAAAGGCAAAGCTTACATAGCAGGCTATTTTGGTCGTCTTTTTCCAGTAAAGTCCATAGAGGAAAGGCGCAAGGAAAGCTCCTGCAAGCGCTCCCCACGAAACGCCCATAAGCTGTGCAATGAAAGTAATATTGCTCTTATACTGCATTCCTGCAATCACTACAGAAATAACAATGAATACCACGATCAGTCCGCGCATGATGAGCACCTGCTTTTTCTCATCCATGTCCTTGATCACATGTCCTTTCAACACATCCAGCGTCAAAGTGGAACTGGAGGCCATAACCAGTGAAGACAAGGTAGACATAGAAGCCGAAAGCACCAGGATAACTACCAGACCGATCAAAATCGGAGATAAGCCTGAAAGCATGGTAGGAATTACGGAGTCATATCCGTTTGCCGCAATATCAATCTTATCGGAAAATAATCTTCCGAAACCGCCGAGGAAATAGCAGCCGCCGGAAACCACTACCGCAAAAAGCGTAGAGATAATTGTTCCCTTTTTGATAGAATCCTCACTCTTAATGGCATAAAACTTCTGAACCATCTGGGGAAGTCCCCAGGTACCTAAAGAAGTTAAGATGACCACGCCGAGCAGATTCAAAGGATCCGGACCAAAGAAAGACGCAAATACACCGGGCTGGGCGGAAACTGTCTCATCCTGAACGGAAGCAAGACCGTTTAATGCTTCCATAAAACCGCCGTTGGTCTTTAACACTGCACCGATCACAATCACAATTCCCACCAGCATAATCAATCCTTGTAAAAAGTCATTGATCGCTGTAGCCATATACCCTCCGGCAATTACATAAATTCCTGTCAAAATTGCCATAACAACAATACATACCATATAATCAATGTCAAATGCCATCCCAAACAAGCGGGAAAGACCATTATAAAGAGATGCTGTATAAGGAATCAAAAAGATGAACACGATCACGGACGCACAAATCTTAAGTCCCTTTGACTGGAATCTGGTTCCAAAAAACTCCGGCATGGTCGCACTGTCAAGGTGCTGTGTCATAACCCTTGTCCTTCTTCCCAGAACCACCCACGCTAGCATAGAACCGATCACTGCGTTTCCAATACCGATCCAGGTTGAGGCGATACCGTATTTCCAGCCAAACTGTCCTGCATATCCTACAAAGACAACTGCTGAAAAGTAGGAAGTTCCATAAGCAAAAGCCGTAAGCCACGGACCTACGCTTCTCCCGCCAAGAACAAAGCCATTCACATCAGTAGCATGTTTTCTGCAGTAAAATCCGATACCGATCATGATTCCGAAAAATACCAGCAGCATTAAAATTTTGATAATCATTTCAGATAATCTCCTTTTCCTTGTGTATTGTTATGTAAATCTATTTCATTTACCATTCTATTGTTATGTTAACCTTAATTTATAAATCTACTACTCTATTGTCACTTTAGCTCCTAATCTGTGCCTCTACCAACCTTGCTCCGCAATAAATTTCACGAAGCTTGGGCTTTTCGATCTTCCCGGTGGGATTTCTCGGAATATCCGCAAAAATCACCTTATGAGGACGTTTATATCTGGGAAGCTTCAGGCAGAAATTCATAATTTCTTCTTCTGTACATTCTGCCTCCGGCTTTAACTCAATTACCGCAAGCGTTGTTTCTCCCAGACGCTTATCAGGAATACCGATCACCGCTACGTCATGTACTGCTTTATGATTACGGATAAAATCCTCGATCTGCACCGGATAGATGTTTTCACCGCCGCTGATGATCACATCCTTTTTCCGGTCTACCAGGAAAATAAATCCGTCTTCATCTTCCATCGCCATATCCCCGGTATACAGCCAGCCATCCGGTGAAAGGACTTCTGCGGTGGCCTGCTCATCATTGTAATAACAGGTCATGACACCGGGCCCTTTAACCGCCAGTTCGCCTACGTCACCCGGCTTCACCTCTTCCCGGTCTTCATCTACGATCTTTACCTTCCAGCCAAATCCCGGCTTTCCGATGGCGCCTACCTTATGTATATTTTCCACCCCAAGATGTACACAGCCCGGACCTATGGATTCACTTAAGCCATAATTTGTATCATACTGATGATCAGGGAAATAACTGCACCAATGTTTGATCAGACTTGGCGGAACCGGCTGAGCGCCGATATGCATCAATCTCCACTGAGAAAGCTCGTAATCCTCCAATTTCAGTTTTCCACTGTCAAGGGCTTCCAGAATGTCCTGTGCCCAGGGCACCAAAAGCCAGACTATGGTGCATTTTTCTTTGGATACTGTATCCAGAATATATTCCGGCTTTGTTCCTTTCAAAAGAATAGCCTTGCTTCCTGACAGCAGGGAACCAAACCAGTGCATCTTTGCCCCTGTATGATAAAGAGGCGGAATGCATAAGAAAACATCTTCTCTGGTCTGACCGTGATGATTCTGTTCCACCCTGCAGGAATGAATCAGACTTTCATGATTATGTAAGATTGCTTTGGGAAAACCTGTGGTGCCCGATGAAAAGTAAATGGCTGCATCGTCCTCTTCTGTCAGAGCAATTTTCGGTGCCACGCTGGAACAGTTCGACGTCAGCGTGTTGTAATCCTCCGCAAAGGATGGACAGGGCTCTCCCACAAAAAACAGCAGCCTGTTCTTGCTGATGGAATCCGCAATTTCTTCCACACGTCCGATAAATTCCGGACCAAAGACCAAAATATCCGCCTCCGCAAGATTCACACAATACTCAATTTCATCCGATGCATAGCGGAAATTCAAAGGCACTGCCAGCGCACCTGTCTTTAATATTCCAAAATAAATAGGAAGCCACTCTAAACAGTTCATCAAAAGAATCGCTACCTTATCTCCCTTTTTAATTCCTCTCTGAATCAGCAGATTTGCAAACCGGTTTGCCTTCTCATCGAAAACTCTCCACGAAATCTCTCTGCGATAATGAGTCAGCGGATTCGGTTCCATCAATTCATATTCCTTCCACGTCACCCTGCGGACTTCCTTCACCTCCGGATTGATTTCCACCAGACAGATCTCGTCCCCGTAGCTTCTGCTATTCTGCTCCAGTACATCAACAATTGTCATTTTCCCTTGCCTTTCCTTTATTACACTGATATGATTTAAAGCTTTAACGCTTTGACTTATAAAAGTATACAAAAAAGAGCCGTTATTGTCAACGGCTTTTACAGCAGGGATACTATCTAATACTCTGGTTTACGTTAAATTAACGTTTAGCGAGGGAAGGGGACTGAGTCGTTTCAGCTTTCTGTGGCGATAGCGCCTTTCGGGATTTTGGGAACCCGACTGTCACAAATGCCTATTAGCTGCCCAGAGCCGAAACTCATACCCTGAATAATAG
>CAMWJC010000096.1 GCA_947174495.1 uncultured Lachnospiraceae bacterium
CGCATAGTTGTGATGGCAGTTGATCTCCTCTCCGAATTCCACTGTGAGATCCGTGTGTTTTTCAATCTGCTCTTTCACAATGGCACAGGTCTTATCCAACATACGGGCGCGGTTCTCAAAAGCATAATCCATAGCCAGATTCATCCAGTTGATATACTGCTGTCCTTCTTTAGACTGGACGGGCAGGAAAGGCAGACGGTACTCATCCCTGACCTCGCTGTACCACATTCTGTTAAGCTCTCTTGCCTTCTCATGAAAGTAATCACAGATTGCCTTTCCGAGATGGCGGCTTCCGGAGTGGATCATAATGCAGAGATAATCTTCCTGATCTTTCTGAAGCTCAATAAAATGATTGCCGCCGCCCAGACTTCCAACCTGAAAATACCCGTCCTCAATCAATGGCACCAGCTCTGCATTCTCCTCATACTTTTCTATTTCCTGCTGCGCACGGTCAAGCACTTCCGACGCCTGAGGGGTTTTGTGTCTCTCTGTATTTAAGGGAATCGTCCGCATGATGCTGCCGATGATGGACTGGATCAAGGTGCCATTTCCGGTCTGAATGCCTTTTATGTCCTCCACACGGATATTGGTAGGAATAAAATCCATACCGCATCCGATATCCACTCCCACCGCATTTGGGATGATCACATCTTTTGTGGCGATCACTCCGCCGATGGGCATCCCCTTGCCCGCATGGGTATCGGGCATTAGGCACACCCATTTATGTATGAAAGGAAGCTGCGACAGGTTGTATGCCTGCTCCAGACAGTTTTCATCCAGCTGACTCTCATCCTCCAGCCATATCTTCACCGGAAATTTTGTTTTTTCATTATATAATACAAACATATTCTCTTCATCCTTTCGTCTTGTTTTGTATCTTGTGTGATGAACTGAAATCATTATATGAAACATTTTCCAGATAATCATTTCAAAAAAGTTGCGAAGTGTGCTATATTTATTCCAATAAGAAAAAACTACCATAAACGGTAATTAATTGGAGACAATATGTCTGATTTTCAGGAGCTGGTTAAAAGCTTTCCCAAAACAAGAGAATATGTGCGTGATTTTTTTGTCTACGGATTCAAGACCAGGGATGAATTCAAGGATAAAAGCCCCAGAACCTACGACAATGAGAGGAGACGTCTGGAAAGCTGGCTTGGGGATTATGTGCGGAAAGATTATGTATCTAGCGGCTCAAACATTTCCCTTGCTATAGACAGTAATCTTCTGGACACCAATCCTTTGTTTAGGGTTTGGAAGACGAAAAGCTTTACCGACAACGATATCGTACTTCATTTCTTAATACTGGACCTGCTTCAGGACGGTGCGGAATTGACTGTGGAGGAAATAACAGGCCGCCTGCTTGAGGAATATGAGGCGCTGTTCGATATCCAAACCGTCCGTCGGAAGTGCAACGCCTATGAAAAAGAAGGGCTGCTGAATAAATCAAAATCTGGGAAAACCGTCGTTTTTTCCATCGACAATTCTCTTGCGCTCTGGATAAAATCCAATGAAGGTGTGCTGGACGCTCTCGCCTTTTATCAGATGGCTGGCATCTTTGGAATCGTCGGAAACCACCTTTCGGAACAGTTGGATTATTACAACCGGACTTTCAGGGTGAAACACAGCTTCTGCGTACATACTCTGGAGGAAGAAATCCTTCTCGACCTTCTGGCTGCCATGAATCAGAAGATAGATGTACACTTAGAAATAAAAAGCTCCAAAAACGGAACCCTGAATACTGCCGACTGTACACCCTTGCAGATTTTTATCAGTACCAGAAGCGGCCGCCGTTTTCTGTGTGGATATGTGAAAAAAGGTAAGCGCTTCACCTGCTACCGCCTGGACACTATCAAAACCGTCGTTCCCTTAGACCAATCGAATGAGTATGAGGAGCTGCTGGCACGGTTGGACCGGAACCGCTGCTATCTGTGGGGCGTATCCTTTCAGGGAAATGATCGATCCCGACTTAACAGGCTGACTATGACAATACAGGCCTTGGAACCCTCTGAACAATATATTGTTGAGCGTTTAAAGTGTGAAGGCAGAGGCGGTACGGTCACAAGAATAGAACGGAATGTTTACCAGTACGAAATTGAAGTATTTGACTGTAATGAGATACTGCCCTGGATTCGCACCTTCACAGGCAGGATTCTATCCCTGAAATGTACGGACAAATCTGTGGAACAGCGTTTTTATCGGGATCTACAGACGATGTATCAGATGTATCAGATATAGGGAGAAAGCTTATGGAATTATTCTCAGAAATATATAGCTGCTACTATCAGGTGTTAAGACATTTACTATGCAGTCAGGACACGCTGACCATACAGGACATCCGCCGCCAAATCTGCGGCGAAGGCTTTGAAGAGAGTCTGCTATCCATAATCCCCAAGCTGGAAGACGGTACATGGAATTTATTTGAAAAGGATGGGAAGCTATACCGTTCCCGGCTCTCATCCTCCTTTATCACCCCTGTTTCCGATCTTGAGAAGGGCTATCTTAAGGCGCTGCTGGCCGATCCCCGTATAGGGTTGTTCCTGGAAAAGGAGCAATTAGAAGCATTGAATAAGATGCTGGCTTTGGTGGCTCCGCTTTGGAGACCGGAACAGTTCTATTATTTCGACCGGTTTGTAGACAGCGATCCTTATGAGGATGAAAATTACCGAAACTGCTTCCGGACTCTGCTTCAGGCACAGAAACAGAACCGGTATGTGGACATTGACTACACCTCACCGAACGGGAGCCGCGTACATCACCACTATATCCCCGCCCGTCTGGAATACTCGGTCAAAAATGACAAATTCCGGATTCTCGCCCTGAAGCCTGCCCAGCCGGCTAAGGACTTACATGGACGCCGTCACAGACAAGGTCAAACGGGCGAAAGAATGAAACTGGAGATTCTGAATGTTTCACGCATTCAGAGCGTTAAGCTGATGCAAAAAACTTTATCCTCTCCTGTGGACTTAGACGCAATGATTCAGCGTTCTTACTATAAAGAACCTCTCCGGCTGCGCATTGTCAACAAACGCAATGCCCTTGAGCGTGCAATGCTGCACTTTGCAAACTATGAAAAGAATACGACAAAAATAGATGAGGACACTTATGAATGCCTCATCTATTATAACAAGAATATGGAGACCGAATTGCTGATTGAAGTCATGTCCTTTGGTCCCATGCTTACTGTACTCGAAAATGAAAGACTTTTAAGCGACCTGAAAGCAAGGCTGCAAAGGCAGATGAGAATTGTCCCGCCTGAGTGAATTAACAATCTTACAGCTTTTTAACCGGTCTGACATATTTCCAAAACCTTTCAGGATCATGATAAAAATAGAACAATCTGCCTTGTGTAGTGTCAAGGCAATAACCAGATGCGTTGTAGTCGAAATTTTTCATCGCCTCCTCAATTTTATGTTCAACACTCTGATTTTGCGTTTGATAGTTGAACGGACCATGTTCAAATACGATATATTCTCCCTCTGGAACATCCATTATTTGCATCTGTTTTGGAATTTCACCACAATAATCCACAGGAAGCCGCACACCATAACTTTCGGCCATTGGAATACCCCAACTGCAAATTCTGCCCGTCGGTTCGTTAATAAATGCCATAATTTGACCGCTTCCGCTATTGGCGTCAGAACCGCCCATATCATCCAGTTTTCCTTGTATACTGTCAAGCAGTCCGCATATTGTCTCGCAGTCTTGTCCCGGAATCTGACTTTGCTTTTGCCAGAAATCCCAATAACCATTGCTCTCATAATTTCTGATGTGCAGGTACTTGTGTGCAGGTATTGTCACAAAATATACTTTTACATCATTTGTAGTATTTTCCATACTTGTTCCTCCAATACTTATTAAGTAACAATCAAACGGCTTAATGATAGAGCGAAGGACAACAGGAACGGGGTTATTACGGTATTCGCTGGGTGTTATACCATAGGCTTCTTTAAAAGAACGGGAAAAGGCTTCATGACTGGAAAAACCGTAATTTAGCGCGATTTCTAAAAGGCTTTTAGAGCTGTCCCGAACTTCTTTTAACGCAAAAGCAAGCGTCCGGTGTCGCAAGTAATCACGAAAATGCATTCCGGAGATTTCTATGAATTTACGGGAAATATAAAATTCCGAGTAGCCTAATTTTTGAGAAAGAGAAGACAGTGTCAACGTTTCATCATTATGTTTTTTGATACACTCATCAACTTCTTCTACGATTGTCTGTACCAAACGATACCATTCGCTCATCCCTCTTCGCTCCTTTTTTGATTGCTCTATAGTAATTATACAGGGGCAGATCCTAATTGTCTTGATTTCGATTGCAGATTCAAATAATATATTTGTAAAGGTATTTCAATTTCGTGCATAAAGCGGCATTAATCAAAATGATCAAGGTACTTTCCGGGGAAATGAATACTCTTAAAAAGATAGAACGTATACAGTGGGGAAGAGAATTATGGATGATAGAAATTTAACGATAGGAGATATTGCGGAAGAACTGGGAGTTTCCAAGACTACCGTTTCAAGAGCCATATCTGGGAAAGGAAGAATTGGGGAGCAGACCCGCAAGAGAGTGTTAGCGTATATAGAGGAACACCATTATAGTCCGAATGTCGTAGCCAAAGGGCTTGCCCAGAATAAAACTTTTAATCTGGGACTGGTCCTGCCGTGGGATTATAATATCGTGGAACTGCCTTTTTTCCAGAATTGTATGCTGGGCATCAGCAGAGCAGCGTCTTCGCATGGGTATGACGTGCTGATCTCTATGGTGACACCGGAAGATATCACACAGCTTAAGAGGGCAGTGACTAACCGGAAGATCGATGGTGCGATACTGACGAGAACATTGACGGACGATGCCCCCATGAAATATCTGAAAGAGAACGGAGTACCTTTTGTAGCAATTGGAAGTACCGATGATGACATGGCGGTGCAGATCGACAATGACCATAGAAGTGCGTGCAGGGAATTGACCGATAAACTGTTGGAACGCGGCGTAAAGAAGATTGCTCTGATTGGTGGAGATGAGAGTTATATTGTCACCCGCAGCAGACTGAGTGGTTTTGAGGATGCTTTTACCGGAAGAAAAGAATGGAACGGAACAAAACTGACTTTTCTGAATATAAAAAACAGTCATGAAGTAGATCAGATCGTGGAGAAGCTTTTGGCGGAACAAGTTGAATGCATTGTTAGTATGGATGACTTTTTATGTGTCTGTGTACTGAATGCTTTGCAGCAGAGGCAGATTGCGGTACCCCGGCAGATTCAGGTAGCATCCTTTTATGACAGCAGTATGCTGAAATACCGCATACCCTCCATCTCATCAGTCCGCTTTAATGTGGAGGAATTGGGACACAGGGCGTGCGAGCTGCTATTACGGCTGCTCGACGAAGAAGAGGTGGAGAAGCGGACTTTGCTTGGATATGAGATGTGTATAAAAGAATCTGCGAAATGAAAGAATTCACTTTTCATTATTTTCCCACTTTTAGTAAAAATACAATTGACAGTATCTGTGCATTTTGTTATCATTTTAGCATGAACAACCGATTGCGCAAAGTAAAAACCACCAAATCATGACATAAATTTTAGGTGTCAGTATTTTTCAAGACTATAAGAATCGCAGCGGTATGACGGAACGACGATAATCACTGAATGAAAATGGAGGGCAGGACAACATGGATAAGTTTATTGTTAACATCATCCATCGTCCGGAGATGGTACCTGAGTACGCGGAAAAGGTGACCGGACACGGCAAAGAAGAAGATATCGGAAGAAAAGAGCTTTTGACAGAATCTTTGGATATCTTTAAGACACAGCAGGCAATTGCGCACAAGAACGGACTTAAGACAACGATTCAGATGACATACGCTTCTCTATTTAATGATGAGGCGGTGGAACTTGCTAAGGCAGACCATGAGAAGTATGGCGACGAGATCGCATTAACTTTGCTTGGGCTTCCTTGTGAGGAGTTTCGTGAGAAATATAAGACTAAGGATTTCTGTATCTGGATGTTTTCCATGGAAGACAAGAAATCCATTGTTGATGATGTGTTCGGCAAATTCTATGACAAGTTTGGCTTTTATCCGGAATCTACGGGTTCCTACTATATGGATGCCGACCTGGTGAATTATGTGAAAGAGAAATATCCTATGGTGAAATGTGCCGTGGCGACTTGTTGGGAAGAGGGACCGAAAGCATATCACACTTGTAACAATTCATGGTATACCTTTATGGATGGCGGTCCGTGGGCACCATGGATTCCGAGTAAACAGAATGTACATGCTCCGGCGGCTAATGAAGCGGAGGACAGCGGAATCGTGGCAATTCCCCATTTGTCCCGCGATCTGATTGCATGTTATGACGGTAACGGCTCTAACTTCGGCACGCATCCGCAGAATGTACTTAGAAGCATGAGCTATGATTCCAAGACATGGGAATATCCGTATCTATACAATCTGATCGATCAGTACCGTGATCTGGCAAAATATAACAATGGTTATGCATACAATATGATGTTTGTAGGTCCCGGCTGGATGAACAAGATGGGACGTTGGGAAGCACCTTATGAACTGCTCCTTAAATCTTACGAGGACGGCATGGCATATTATGGTCAGCTCAAGAAGGAGGGCAAGCTGGATGACATGACCATGGCGGAGTTTGCAGACTTCTATCGTGAGAACAGAAGGCTGACAGAGCCTGAATGCGCACTGTGGAGAGATATTTTATACGGTTCGGACAAGCAGTTATTCTGGTACTGCGATCCTTATATGAGAGTCTGCGCAAACATGGATCAGGGCGGTGCAATCGTAGACCTGCGTCCTTATGCGGCAAAATTAGAGTGGCCGGTAGGTATCGGTACAAAGCATGTGACAGATGCTTCTTACCCTTTCTTGATTCAAGAGAAGTACAGAGCGGGCTATTTCACTCACTATGCCGGAGAGGGAACGATCAGAAGTGCGAAACTGACACATAACGGGGAAGAAGTGGATTTATGTCTGTGCAGGACGAAAGCTCATTTTTCACAGGAAGGCAATACGCGAATTCTTACGCTTGACCCTGTGGATATCGAGTTTTATGACCTGACAGTAAAATTACAGACGAAGATGTATTTCGAGGAAGGCAGTTCCAATATTAAGATTGAGAGAAGCATTTTAGAGATGAGCGACCCTGATGCCGAGGTGGAGATTAACGAATACATGGTAGCATGTTACGGTACTACAGAGTATTCCGAGGATATGACAGGCATCGTTCTGTCTGTTACAGACGGGGCAAACACAGAGAAGATTGATTATGCATATAAGTGTCGTGAGGCACAGATGCAGGGAGCTACGGAAGCGGTTGCTGTCGTACCTCAGATCGAGACGAGAGTATCTATTAGCTGTGAGAAGAAGGATGCGGCAGGCTATATCAAGGAAGGCTATGCATTCTCGCCGATGTTCACATTAGGTTATACGACCAAGTTAAAAGATAAGGAGGTATTTGCGACATGGCTCAATCTGGCAAAGG
>CAMWJC010000097.1 GCA_947174495.1 uncultured Lachnospiraceae bacterium
AAACATTGGAGTGGAATTTAATCCTACAAAGTGGAATTTACTTTTTCAACTCACCGTAATCAAATATTTTTATTTAAAAAATACTATTTTCAGTACCAGCCTAATATTTTACATCATCCCTGCCAGCACAATACTGGCAATAATACCCGCCAGCGTAGAGAGCAGCGCACCGGTCAGCGTATATCTTGTCTTTGTTACCTTTGCCGCCAGGAAGTAAACACTCATGGTATAAAAAATTGTTTCCGTACAGCTCATCATGATCGAAGTAATCAGACCGATCAAAGAATCTGTCCCATAATTTTTAAAAATATCAAGCACAAGTCCTGTTGCCGCTGAGGAAGAAAACATTTTAATAAACGCGAGAGGAACCAGCTCAGACGGAAATCCAGCCTTTTCACTGACAGGACGAACTATATTTCCCAAAAATGTGAGGAACCCCGAAGCGCGCAGCACTCCTACTGCTGTCATTAAAGCAATCAATGTAGGCATGATTCCTACCACTGTTTTAAGTCCATCCTTAGCGCCTTTTACAAAATCCTCATATACATTGGTCTTCGCCGCAACGCCATAGGCAATAATATAAAAAATAATAACTGGTATGATAATATTAGAGATATTTGATAAAACGGAAGCCATATATTGTTTCTCATGCTTTCACATTTTTACAATATATGGCTTCTTTGTTTAAAGTATTCTGATTCTCTTTTGTCTGTACAGCACTTCTGCTCCCTACAGCTTTACCTCACAAAATGCTGCCGCTCCTGTTAACGCATCCCGCTTTGCGTAGTCAAACAATATAAAGAAAGGATCCTTCTGCCTTACCCATTCTTCTCTCTTAATACTTTCCCATACCTGATAATGAAACACTTCCATATGCGTCATTTTCATAGTTTGTCTGGCATGGTAACTGCCATAATCCGCCAAGAGTTTCGGAGCTTCCTCTTCCTTTTGATAAAAATTCCATACCGGCTCCCGCCAGGGTGATAAATCAGGTGAAAAAGAGGGTCTGCTTTTGGCATTTTCCCGCAAGTAGTAGTCAAAGGTCAAAAGCTCCGCAAACAGTTCTTTTTTATCCGGCGCTTTCTCTTCTGCAAACGCTAACAACACATGATAACGATGACTCCTTGCCGGAGAATTTGTAAAATATCCTTTCTCCTCATAAAATTCCGCTAACTCCTCGAACATGGCAAAGGGAGAAGCATATTCCCTCTCCAATACGGGTAATGTATATCGAAACTGATTGGAGTTAAAATACAATTCCACCATTTCCTCGATCTGTTTTAATTTCAGAATTTCACCGTAGGACAGCCATTTCGTGTAAAGTACTTCATAAGGCGGCCTCTCCTGATACACTATTCCATGAGATTTGGCCTGCTGCCAGATAGCCGTTCCCTTAAGCACCTTTAAAAATCCCAATTGAAGCTGGTGAGGCTGCATTGCATATACCCGATCAAACGATCTGCCAAAGCTCTCATAATCTTCCAACGGAAGCCCTGCGATCAGATCCAAATGGACATGAATATTTTCATTGCTTCGTATTTCCGACACCGCTTCCTCTATCTTCGAAATATCCGTAATGCGATTGACGGCTTTTAAAGTTTCGGAATTTGTTGTCTGAACACCGATCTCCAGCTGTATCAGTCCCGGACGCATGGTTCCCAATAATGCGAGCTCCTCACCGATCATAAGATCTGCCGCTATTTCAAAATGGAAGTTGGTAACCCCATTGTCATGATCATTGATATACTTCCAGATTTCCGTAGCATGATCATGATTACAGTTAAAAGTCCTGTCGATTAATTTCACCTGCCGCACTTTATGATCCAAGAAGAACTGCAGCTCTTTTTTCACCTTATCTAAACTCCGAAAACGCAGCTTTTTATCAATGGATGACAGACAATAAGCGCACCGGAAAGGACAACCCCTGCTCGTTTCATAATATATAATCTTATTCTCAAATTCTTCAAGATGATCATAGAGAAAAGGAACCTCTCCGAAATCTACCGGTTCTCTTGACAGAGTGGTTCCGCTGTGAAGAACCAGTCCCGGAATCTCTTCAAGACTGTTATAGGGGCTGCTAAACCGGGAATCCTCCTTCCCGGCATAAAAAGACAGAAGGTCTTTAAAAGTAGCCTCACCTTCACCGGTCATGATTCCTTTAACCTCCGGATATTCTTTCAAAATTTCTTCCGCCTCACAGGATACCTCAGGACCTCCCAGCCAGATATCTGTATCCGGCAGTATCTTGGGAATCTCTCTGAGTAATTCCTGTATAAAATGAAAATTCCAGATGTAACAGGATAACCCTATTACATCCGGATGTCTTTTATACAAATCGCCCAGAATTTCTTCCGCCCGGTGATTGATGGTATACTCTGCCAGTGAGATAAACGGAGCAAGCTCCTCTCCCGCATAGGCACGCAGACTGTAAAGTGCCGGATTTGTATGAATATATTTGGCGTTTATCGCCGCTAATAAAAACTGCATAATCGTTTTCCTTTAAAGCTCTGAAATAAATCTGTCAAAAGCCCTCTGGCCATCCGGTGTTCTCTTATAAACACCTGCATCCTCCAGTACCTGCATAAACACGAGACCAATTTCTTTTTGCAAAATATCGTCTATATTCAAAGCGTCAATTCTGTCGTACTTTCCTTTAAATTCATCCACCCAGTCCGCATGCTTGTTCAACACTTCATCGCTTCGAATATCTGCTCCCGCAAGCATCGCTTCTTTTAATGCCCCCATCTCTTCTTTAAGACGCGCCGGCAGAACCGCCAGTCCCATTACTTCAATCAGACCAATGTTTTCCTTTTTGATATGATGAAGCTTTGCATGAGGATGGTATACGCCTAAAGGATGCTCCTCGGTGGTAATATTATTGCGAAGCACCAGATCCAGTTCATAATTTTCTCCCCTCTTTCTGGCAATCGGGGTAATGGTGTTGTGAGGTTCGCCGTCGGTCTCAGCAAAAATGAAAGCCTCCTCATCCGTGTAGCCTCTCCACTTTTCCAGAATCACATCCGCAAGCGCAATGATTCTCTCTGTATTTTCACTGCTTAAACGGATTACCGCCATAGGCCACTTTACAATGCCCGTTTCCACGTCTTCAAAGCCCTTCACTACAAATCTTCTCTCCACGGGTGCCTTTGCCATGGCAAATTCGTAATGTCCGCCCTGAAAATGATCATGGCTTAAGATGGACCCTCCTACAATGGGCAGATCTGCATTGGACCCCACAAAATAATGAGGAAACTGCTTTACAAAATCAAACAGCTTGCAGAAAGCATCATGATCGATCTTCATGGGAACATGACGGCCATTAAACACGATGCAGTGCTCATTATAATATACATAAGGAGAATATTGAAATCCCCATGTATCCCCCTGAATCGTCACCGGGATAATCCGATGATTCTGCCTTGCTGGATGATTAATTCTTCCTGCATATCCTTCGTTTTCCCGGCAGAGAAGGCACTTGGGATATCCTGACTGCTTTGCCGATTTTGCTGCTGCAATTGCTTTGGGATCCTTTTCCGGTTTGGAAAGGTTAATGGTGATATCCAAATCCCCATACTCTGTAGGCGCCACCCACTTCATATCTCTTTTGATCCGATATCTTCTGATATAATCCGAATCACAGCTGAATTTATAATAAAAATCTGTTGCCTTTCTCGGACTTTCTTCATAAATGGTCTGGAAGGTTTTGATTACTTCGCTGGGGCGTGGCATCAGCATACTCATGATCTTCGTATCAAACAGGTCACGATACACCACACCATTTTCCTTTATAATTCCCTTTTCATAAGCGTAATCCAGCATTCTGCCAAGAATATCTTCAAGCTCATCCTCCGTCTGCTCTTTGGAGGGTTCCTCCAGTTCATCCAATTCAAACAGCTCCAGCAATCTGTTTGTTGTATAAATCTCATCCTCGCAGGGCACAAGTCCGGTCCTTTTACCATATGCAACCAACTGCCTGATATCATCCTGTATCATGTCCAAAACCTCCATCTTATAACGTGCAGGGACCGTCCCCGATCTCTACTACATAAAAGTCTGCCGCATAACCGATTTTTGCAAGGTATGCCTTCCCAACCTGATCAATAAACCTGTCAATTGCTTCATCCTTTACCAGACTCACCGTACAACCGCCAAAACCTGCACCTGTCATACGGGAACCGATAACTCCTTCCACCTTCCAGGCTTCCTCTACCAGTGTATCCAACTCTATTCCTGTAACCTCATAATCATCTCGCAGAGAAACATGAGAAGCATTCATAAGCTGACCGAATCTTGCAATATCATCTTTCTCAAGAGCCTCTACTGCCTGAATTGTTCTTTGATTCTCATACACCGCATGCCTTGCCCTTTTTACTCTGACAGGATCACCGATCGCAGACTGGTTCTGCTCAAATTCCTCCTCTGTTAAGTCACCCAGAGTTTTGATATCCATCACCTTTTGCAGTTCTGAAAGAGCCGTCTCACACTCGCTTCTGCGTTCATTATACTTGGAATCGCCAAGTCCTCTTTTTTTATTGCTGCATGCAATCACAAGTTTGGCCCCACTAAGCTTAATAGGTGCATAAATATAAGATAAATTCGCCGTATCTAAGAAAATCGCATGATCCTTTTTTCCCATGGCAATGGCAAACTGATCCATAATCCCGCAGTTTACACCGTTAAAATTATTTTCCGAATACTGCCCAATCAGCGCCAGATCCTGGTTGCTTACATCAAACCCGAAAAAGGTTCGGAGAATATGTCCGGTCAGCACTTCCACAGAAGCGGAAGAGGAAAGTCCGGATCCGTTGGGAATATTTCCGTTGAGCAGAATATCCATTCCGCTTGGAATAGAAAATCCCTTCTGTTCAAATGCCCACATAACCCCTTTCGGATAATTGGTCCAGTCTGCTTCTTTTGAAGGTTTTAAATCATTAAGGCTGGATTCCAGCACACCAAGATTTTCAAAATTCATGGAATAAAAGCGAAGTTTTCTGTCCGGTCTGATCCGTGCAGCGCCATATGTTCCGATAGTAAGCGCGCAGGGAAATACATGTCCGCCATTGTAATCTGTATGCTCACCGATCAGATTAACACGTCCCGGCGCAAAAAATGTTTTCACTCCGTCTGTTTCTCCAAATACTTCTTTAAATTTCTCCAATATGATTTCTTTCATTTTGCCCTCCCATTTCACTATTACATAATCAGTTAAAAACCCATCGTCTGTCAGAAAATAAATTTCCCGCGTTTTCCATAATTATATCTGCGTCTTCCTATAAATGCCAGTCCGCTTTGTTATATAAACCTGTTAAAATGTTAACTGTTGATCTTGTTCACCTGATTAATGAAATCCTCTATTTGTTTTAAATATTCTTTATTTCTTCGTGTTTCTCCTTTTTGCATCTCTCGCCGGTATGCGGATGGCGACATACCCTTCATCTGTTTGAATGCTTTGGTAAATACCAGCGGATCTGTATAACCGCAGGACAGGGCAATACTTTCGATAGGATGTTCCGTCAGTTGAAGAAGCTCCGTTGCTTTTGTGATGCGAAAAGTAGTCAGGAACTGTTGAGGCGACATGCCTGTGCCATTCCGAAACAGAGTATATAAGTAACTTCGGTTAATACATACATAATCCGCCACGTCAGTTACTTTAATAGGATTACAATAATTACCCTGAATAAATTCAACAGCGCGTCTCACATAATTATCCGCACTGTCCGTCTCGCTCTTTTTTTCAATCGGAACGTTTTCTGCAATAATTGATAAAAATAATTGAAGTTGGCCATTCCTGCGCAGATCGTTAGCTATCCCATAAGTATTATGTTCCATCATATCCTTTACTGTCTGATAAAGCTCTTCCCCTCTGTCAGACATAAATACGGGACTATTAAGCGATAATCCCATGGATTTTACCGTATTTTCTGCCAAAGCTCCCGAAAAACCTACCCAGACATAAGTCCATGGGTTTTCATCATCTGATTGGTAAAAAGCAAGCTCCTGCGGCGGAATGAGAAATCCGTATCCGGGTTCTAAAGAATACTCCTTATTTTTTATGACAAATTTTCCTCTTCCGCTTAAAACAAAATGAATTAAATAATGTGGTTTCTGTGCCGGTCCGAAGCTGTGCAGCGGTTCCGTTCTGGAACAGCCACAGCAGTTAACAAATAAACTACCATTTTTTTCTCCTGTAAATTCCAGCTTGTATGCTTTCTCCACCTAAAACCACCCCTTTCTCTAAATTCATCTGCTCTTACTAATCATCATAACAACTGCCCACTGCTGGGTCAAGCAGTGTACTTGAAAATTCGCAGGCCAAAAATCACGGTTGCGGCGCTCTTTTCAATATGTTATTGTTAATAAGTACGATTTAGAAAGGTCAGTGCCTAGAAAGCACGGGGATTATTGATGAGAAAATTGCGGAATTTGTTTCTTTTAAGCTGTATATTATGCTTTCTGCTCACCGGATGCGGCGGTCCTTCTGATGAGAAAATTGCACAGGCTCAGGAAACCTACACACATCTTATAGAGACTCACAATCAGGTTGTAGACGCGCATAAACAAATCTCAGATAATTCTCTTGATGATCAGCTGACTGCTCTCGCAGAAGAGGTCACCAAACTTGAGGGCATTAATTTATCGGAAATGGAGGATGCAGACATTGACACCCTCATCGAAAATATGAATTCTATGATTGCCTCTTATCAGGAACATCTGCAAACAATTGAGAATATTAAAGGGGAAGAAGAAGCCGCTGTACTGGTTCCCATCCCCCTCACATTTACAAATGCAACCGATCAGATCTTCCAAAAGTTGTTTCTTTATGAAAAAAATGATACCTCTCATAAGTCTGACGTTCTTGAAGGGACTTCTGGTTTTAACCCGGGACAGGTTCTTACCGGCGTTGTCATTTCACGAGATGTGTCGGATACACCATGGATTTTGGAGCTGGAAACTGCAGACGGAAATGTCTGTGAAATAGAACTGTCCGTAAAGGATTTCAATGAAAACGGTGAAAGCCTGACCATCACCTGTGAACCTGAAACAAAAAATGTAATTATTTCTTAAATTATGAATCTAAGCAGTTACATTAAAATCACTGAAAAGGAAAATTTTCTTGACAATCCATAGCATCTGCTTGTAGAATATGTCTTGTGCCGTTACAGTAATCGTATGGCAGGAATGCCCAGATAGCTCAGTTGGTAGAGCAGAGGACTGAAAATCCTCGTGTCACTGGTTCGATTCCGGTTCTGGGCACTTAAATTTATAATATAATTTCATGCGGGTGTAGTTCAATGGTAGAACACCAGCCTTCCAAGCTGGACACGTGGGTTC
>CAMWJC010000098.1 GCA_947174495.1 uncultured Lachnospiraceae bacterium
ATAGAGCGTTTGGCTACGGACCAAAAGGTCGGGGGTTCGAATCCTCTAGCGCACGCGATTTTAAAGAAGCGGAAATGTTGGTATAGCATTTCCGCTTCCTTATGTTATGTCGTATATAGAAGGAAGATAAACTTCAGATATTCCTTCTGAGGATTTAGCTCTGAAAAAGTATAAGACGTTCTACCTCATCAACACCCACTCTTCCCCATATCCGTCAGGCAATATTTCTTTTTCGTAAAAGCAGATTTCTCCCCGCATATAGGCAGCAGCGTAGTAGTCTGACTGGTAGTAGTAATCTGCCACCGGGCAGCGTAGCAGGTCTGTGACATTTTTCTTTGTTTCCGGGGTCCAGGGGTAAGCCTTCTTCTCTAATTTCAAGCCGGATTTCTCCACGGCTTCCTGGAGCATTTCGTCTGGGTGGTCATCAGCAGCAGTGATCGACCAGTCGGCAGTCCTTCCATAAGTATCTTCAGCCCCGGGGTAATTGCCGCCTGCCTGCCACCATTCCTCATCAAAAGGGCTCCACAGATGGTAAACAGCAGGGTAATCGGTATCAGAGGTTCCATATCCGGTAAATGGAACCAGCATAGGAGAGAAAGCTTCTTCATCAATTTTCAGGCTTTGTTCAAGGCTGACATAGCTTCCATACCCGGCACCGCCGGTATCATTTTCGCGGGACACATATACATAATATTTACCGTTTTTATAATCATTTACATAATTGATAAGAGGGTAATCCCAGTGAAAGCGATAGAGTTCATCACGATCCACGACTACCTGATCTTCCCGATAACCTAAGTGGACTCGCACGCCGGCTTTCCATGAAGAATGGCCTTCATAGATGGAAAGGGAAAGCAGCTCTGTACCGTCCGGTGCTAAAAGTTCGGAGTAACGGCAGTCAGTGTTTTTGGCCAGTATTGTGTATTCGCCGTCCGGCTTTTGGGAAAGGATATAAGTAGCGCCCGAACTGTGGAAAGAATGGCACATGTCAACATGAGCAAAGATTTCCGGTTTCCCATCGCCCGTCAGGTCGTATAAGGATACATTTTCCAGCTCGTAAGGCAGGTCTGCGCGTTCCAGTATTACTTCTTTACCGGTCAGCAGGTCGTCTGCAAGGGATAGCAGTGCTTTTTCAAGGGCGGAACAATATTCGGTTTTTTCCGGATAACAAGGATAATAATCTAATATAGTATATTCATCGCTATCACGGTGAAGAGGGCTCTCATAAGTATCAAAATCCGTGGCTATATATACCTCCGTATTGTCATTCCATTTTACTTCATATGTAAGCTTATCCGCCCGGTCTGTTTGGCGGTTAAGTACCCTTTCCTCCGCATCATAGGTGTAGGTGACTTGATAAGGAGGCAGAGTGTATTCCTGAGAACCTACTGCGGTATAAGTACAGTCATCAAAATAGGCAGTGACGGTATTCTCATCCATGCGAGTCCAGGTGCCTCTGTCTACATTCCGATTTCCATAGTGCACTACCTGTCCGTCAGGTGAAAAGCAGGTTTCATAAATCATTGTCCATCGTTCAATCTCTGTGTAAACGCCCCATTTATTAATCCATGTACCTACAATTGGATCTAAGTCCTCTTCTGACTCTGGATTTAAGTCTTCTTCTGATTCCGAATCAGATTCATAGGAACTTGCAGGGGAGGTGATAGTAATATCCGGATAAAGTCCGCTTATTTCTTTTTCAAAAATTATAGGTGGAGAAGGGGAGGCCTGCGGTTCCTTGTTGTTTTCGCTGCATGCCGTTAGCAGGCAAAGAGACATAATCGTGAATATAGCTGTTATTTTTAAGCATCTTTTCATTTGAGACTCCTTATGGTGTGTATTCTTTGAGTTACAGGATAAAATGCGGGCGTATAGCGACTGCCGAATATGCACCGCTGTCGGGTGGTGTTATTTTATTATAATGGGGAGTTGCATCAAAACTGCATCGAAGTTGCATCAAAATTGCATCATGTTTGCATCAAAATTGCATCATATGATATAATTACGGCTATCCAGACAAGAATACGGAAATACAGTACTTTAAAATAGCCAATGGGTATTAGATCAGGGTAGATTTTGGTTAACTTTTCCTGTATAATGTGAGAAGGCAAATGTCGTGCATAGGCTGTGCGATGGCAGAATGCACGGGTAATTTCAGCTATGAAAGGAGACCTGAAAGAGATGAAAGCATTTATCAAGGAGTTTAAGGAGTTTGTGTCCAGAGGCAATGTTATGGATATGGCGGTAGGTGTGATCATCGGCGGAGCGTTTACTGCTATTGTGACTTCTTTGGTCAATGATATTATGATGCCGATTTTGTCGCTGATAACCGGTGGATTTGACTTTACGGCGCTGTGCGTGGTACTTGGTGAGGGTGAGGGCGCTGCAACATTAAATTACGGCGCGTTTATTGCGGCTATTATTAATTTTCTGTTGATTGCCATTGTAATATTCTTATTGATTAAGATGATCAACAAGGTTTCCAGAAAGAAAGAGGAGGAACCTGCGGCAGTTACCACTAAGGTTTGTCCTTTCTGCAAAGAGGAGATTTCTATAGAGGCGAGCAGATGTCCGCACTGTACCTCAGAGCTTACGGAATAAATGTTAAACATGACATATGTGTCATGATGTTTGAATGGGGAAATATATGGAACAAAACAGACAAAAAAAGATAGCAGCAATTAATGATCTGACCGGTTATGGGAGATGTGCACTTACCGTTTCCATACCGGTTATTTCTCATATGAAGCTTCAGTGCTGTCCTGTGCCTACATCAATTTTATCGAACCATACGGGATATGAGGAATATTTTTTTGATGACTATACGGACAGGCTTTTTGCTTATCTGGATATGTGGAAGCGGCTTGGGCTTTCTTTTGATGGCATCATGTCAGGCTTTTTAGGCTCCCTACGCCAGATTGAAATGGTGGAGCATTTTATTGATGAATTTCAAAACAAGGATACCGTCGTAGTTATTGATCCGGTAATGGGAGATCACGGAAAAATTGCAGGTACTTATACGGAAGATATGTGCAGGGAGATGAGAAGGTTGGTTTCCCGCGGACATATTATTACACCCAACCTGACAGAGGCATGCAGGCTTACAGATACCCCTTACAGGGAAAGCGGCTGGACAAAGAAGGAACTGTCCGCAATGGCGGAAAAGTTAAATCAGATGGGACCGGAACAGATTGTTATTACAGGTATACCCCAGGGAGAGATGATCGCTAATTTTGTATACGAAAAGGGACAGGAAGCGCATTTCATCAAAACCTTCCGGGTGGGAGACGAGCGGTGTGGAACAGGAGACCTTTTTGCGGCGATTATTGCCGCCGATGGAGTGAATGGAGTTCCTTTTCAGGTATCAGTGAAAAAGGCTTCCCTGTTTGTGAAAAAAAGCATGCAAAAGTCTATGGAAATGCAGATTCCGCCGAAGAACGGTGTCTGCTTTGAAGAGATTCTGCACACACTGAAAGTATAGAACAAAAATGCTGTGCATTGGAAATGAGAGCGTTGTCTGACACAGGAAAAGGCAGGTGTAAATACCTTATGAAACGTTTTGTAAGTTATGTATTTAAAATTATCTTTAGTCGAATACTGATCATCTTTTTGATGATGATCTTACAGATTTTGGTTTTGCTTGCGAGCTTTGTATGGCTTGGAAGTTATTTTCATTATCTGTGGGAGGGAATGAGTCTGTTGGGCGCTGTTTTGATTATTTATATTATAAACAGGGATGAGCCAACAGAATTTAAGATCAGCTGGATTATTCCGATCTGCATTCTTCCGGTTTTGGGTGCGCTTATTTATGTATTTGTCATTTCCAATGCTGGAGGAATCGGGCTGAAAGCTAAGATGTATGCCAGAACAAAGGAGACAGAGGGACTTTTGAAGACTTCAAAGGAAACGGCTGAGGCGCTTAAGGAATGTCCGAAGTCCTATCAGGGCTTTGCCCATTATATGGAGCATTGTGCAGGCTATCCCGTATATCATAATTCCAGTGCTGCTTATTATCCTCTAGGAGAGGAGAAATTTAAAGATCTCTTGGAGGAACTGAAAAAGGCGGAGCGTTTTATTTTTCTGGAGTACTTTATTGTGGAACGGGGGAGCATGTGGGATGCAATCTTAGAGATCTTAAAGGAAAAAGCTAAGGAAGGCGTGGAAGTGAGGGTGATGTATGACGGGATGTGTTCGATTGTGCTTTTGCCCTACAGTTATCCGAAACAGCTTCAGAAATATGGGATCAAGGCAAAAATGTTTGCACCTATCATTCCCTTTCTTTCCACCAGTCAAAATAATAGGGATCATAGAAAGATTGTGGTGATCGATGGCAAAGTGGCATTTACCGGAGGAGTCAATCTGGCAGACGAGTATATTAATGAGAAAGTACTCTACGGTCATTGGAAAGATATTGCGGTTAAAGTTACCGGCGATGCTGTCAGAAGCTTTACGGTGATGTTTTTACAGATGTGGAACGTATCAGAAAAGGGAAAAGAAGATTACGAGAAATATCTTCAGGGAATTGAATATGAGAAACCGTTGTATCATGACGGATTTGTCATTCCTTATGGAGGAACGCCTACCAGAAAAGAAGAAGTGACCAAGATGGTTTATCAGTCCATGATTAATCAGGCAGTTCAATATGTCCACATTATGACGCCTTACTTTATTGTAGACAGAGAGTTTTTGGATGCCATGCGCTATGCGGCGGAAAGAGGAGTGGAGGTTGTTATGATCCTTCCGCATATTCCGGATAAGAAAATTGTTTTTTATATTGCCAGAACCTTTTATCCGGCACTCTTGCGCGCAGGAATTAAGGTGTATGAATACACGCCGGGCTTTATTCATGCCAAAGCGCTTATCTCCGATGATATCAACGCAGCGGTAGGAACGGTAAATTTGGATTACCGGAGCTTTTATCATCATTTTGAATGCGGCGTGAGCCTTTATGATAATCAGGTGGTGGGAAAGGCTGAGAAAGACTTTCAGGAAACTCTGAAGAAGTGCCAGGAGGTTACCGCAGAATATTACCAAAAGATTCCCCTTATACAAAAGTTCCTCGGGAGAGTGTTTAAGCTATTTGCACCCATGATGTAAAAAGATTATGAAATAAAGGATAGTAGGATGGAAAAAAAGAAAAAGCGTATTTTTGACATTATCCAAATAGGAAAGAGGGATGATCTGATAAGCAGAACTTTTGATATTTTTATAGCTACAGTGATCATTACCAACATTGCAGTTCTTTTTCTGGATACCTTTTCTAGCATGGAAAAATATGGAACAGTATTAAAAACTCTAGAAGTACTCACAATAACAATTTTTTGTGTCGAGTATCTTTTGAGAATCTGGACAGCAGAGTACCTGTATCCGGGAAAGAGCAGAGTGCAGGCAATATTGAAATTTTTGACCTCCTTTGACGGGATTGTGGATCTGCTTACTATTTTGCCGTTTTTCTTTTTATCCGGGTTTATTGCGTTTCGGATGCTGAGAGTAGTCAGAATCTTTCATTTGTTTCGAATTAATACCTACTATGATTCTTTTAACGTGATTACTACAGTTCTTTACGAAAAGAAAAACCAGATTATTTCTTCGGTTTTTATTATTCTTGTTTTGATATTGGCCTCATCACTATGCATGTACAGTGCAGAGCATGAGGTACAGCCAGAGGCATTTAATAATGCTTTTTCAGGTATGTGGTGGAGCATATCAACCATTCTTACCGTAGGATACGGGGATATTTATCCGGTCACCGTGGTGGGAAGAGCAATGGCAATCATCATAGCATTTCTGGGAGTAGGTGTGGTAGCGATCCCTACAGGAATTATCTCCGCAGGGTTTGTGGAGCAATACACAAGGATTCAGAACAGCAATCCGGGAACAGGGAGAGGTCGAGGGACGGTCAGTGTTACGGTAGATGCCTCAAGTCCATTTCTGGAACAGAAGGTAAGTCAGATAGAAAAGGAAAATGACCTTGATGTGATTGCTTTTGTCAGAAGAGGAGCAGTGGTATTGCCAGCTGAGGATAATGTGATCAAGGAAGGTGATGTAATAATTTGTAGGATAGGTAAATAGAGAGACTTATCTAAATGAAAATATATTAAGCTGCTTACAAAAACTCCCTGCAGAAAACTGCAGGGAGCCTTTTATTTCATTATGTTTAATCTTAAATCAGATTATTTAGCTGCTTTCCAAGCCTCATACTGTGCTGAGAACTCAGCTAATATTTCCTGATATCCAGCCTCGTCAAGAGCTGCCTGATAGGTCTCGATTGCGCCTTCCACGTCAGCTTCTGAATAGCCGCCGTTCTCAAGTGCATGACCATAAGTATCGAAAACTGTCTGGCATGCGGTGTACTGAGCATCTACAGGAGTCTTGTCAAAGCGGAAACCTGCTGCGGAAGAGGTATTAGCGCCGCCGTTGAAAGATTTGTACAGATCGCCAAAACCATCGGGCTGATTATATAAAGGAGTAATAATTGTAGCGGAAACGGACTCCCACATAGAATGGTTGTACTTGGATCCAAGGCCTTCTATATTAATTGGATTTCCGTTCTCATCTTCACTTCGCTGATCTGCATGACCGTTTGAATCATAAATGAAGTCTTCGCCTTCAATACCGTATGTATAGATATCAGCAAGCTTGCTGTCTGTGTAAAGAAGACCCATGAAATCGATAC
>CAMWJC010000099.1 GCA_947174495.1 uncultured Lachnospiraceae bacterium
CAATGTCCATTCTCTCCATCCTCACAATGTAAAAGTTTAATGCAAAAATCAAATGCTCCCTTTGGGCGCGCTTGATTTTTGCTGTTGAAAAACTCCAAAATCCAGACGCTTTGCGTCTGCCGCACTCCGTGCTCTTTGATTTTGTCGTTATCATGTCAGTGAAAAGCAAATGCACCTTCGGTGCGCTTGCTTTTCACTGACATGATATATTATAGAGGATAAAGTGCCTGATTTTCAAGAAAGATTTGTATTATTGGGAAGAAAGTGGTAAGATAATTCTACAAACAGCGTACAAATTTGGAAAGTGATCATTATGGACTATAATAATCAAAATAATTACAGACCGCCTCAAATTTATCAACATCCTGGCACGACATTTGCGACTATTTCCATGGTTTTGGGACTTGGCAGTATCTTTACCTTGTTTACGATTTATCTGCCGATCATCTTGGGTAGTCTCTCAATCATTTTTGCTATTTTATCCACAAGTGCCGGTCAGAAAGCTCTTGCCGCTGCTAAGGTTGGAATCTGCACTGCAATCGGCAGTATGGCACTGGCGGCTGTGTTAATGTGCATGATCATGGGTATGTTTTTGAGCGTTAGTCGTGAAGATCTGATCCAATTCGGACAACAGACGGATCAAATGATTGAAGATATGACAGGAGTTCAATCTGAAGATTTAATGGGTCAATCTTATGAAGATACCATGAGAAGCTTTGCTGATGCAATGGGGAAGTAAGGAGTGAATAAATTATGAGCAGTATGATTACAGGAAATTATAATTACATGAATCCATATACGGCAGGCACCGGATATACTTCGTCCTCCTCTGCAGCTTCGGAAACCGGAAAGCCGATAATGAATCCAGGTGAATCCACAAAGGTAAATCCCGGACGTAAGTCTTCTCCGGCCGAATGTGAGACCTGCAAAAACCGTAAATACCAGGATGGCTCCGATGAGATGGTCTCCTTCAAGTCTGCAGCACATATATCACCTCAGGCTTCTGCTTCCAAAGTGCGTGCTCACGAGCAGGAGCACGTGAATAATGCCTATTCCAAGGCGGCAAAGGCAGGTGGCAAAGTACTTGCTGCCACCGTCACCATGAAAACCGCCATTTGCCCCGAATGTGGCAGCAGTTATGTGGCAGGCGGAACCACAGCCACCAAAATCCAGTATCCCAATGAGAGCAATCCTTATACCAAAAACCGCAAATCTGCGGATGCTGCTTCCTTGGTCGGACAAAATCTGGATATGGCCGTATAAATATCCTTTACCTGTTAGGAGTTTAATAATGAATGAATATTCATCTTCATCCGCATTGAAAGCTCTGTCCAAAGGACAGTTATTTGGAAATTACGGAACCGTAATCGGTATTTTTCTTATTCATATACTATTCACGCTTCCGCTTAACTTTATGATTTCCCCTATTTCAAACGTCAGCATGGAATTGTATTATGCCCTCGTGCTTCTGGTCAATTTGTTTAGTGGATTTTTCATCGCCGGCGAAGCGCTTGTTTATTTAAAAATTGCATGTCATGAACGTCCTTCTATCCGTGATTTATTTTACTATTTTCAAGGTCCCTATACGGAGAAAGGAACAAAGGTGGTACGTATTCAACTTATTTTGTCAGCAGTATCTGTATTTTGCACCATGCCATATACCTATGTCGGGCTTGTACTGCAAAAAGAAATGATTGACCATTTGACTACTGATCCTGCTTCGATGGAACTGCCTTTTAATCCTGTCCTTTTCCTTGTCTATACAATCCTTTTAGTGGCAGGGTGCTTTATTCAGATTTTTGTTAATCTCCTTTTGTCACAGGTCTTTTACCTGATGCTGGATTTTCCTGAATATTCCGGACCAGAGCTTTTACGGCTGGCGCCGAAGCTGATCAAAGGGCATAAAGCGAGATTGTTTTACGTTATGCTCAGTTTCTTTCCATTAATTTTGCTTTGCGTGCTTTCATGCGGCATCGGATACCTGTGGGTATATCCATATATACAGACTACCTACGCAAATTTTTATCTGGATTTAGTGCAAAAGCGTAACCCCAACAGTCTATCATAATGATTAAAAGAGTCATCAATCTGACGACTCTTTTGTATTAATCCATTTTAAATAAGCATTGATAAAGGAATCCAGTGCTCCATCCATAACTGCGTCCACATTTCCCGTTTCTGCATTTGTTCTGTGATCCTTCACCATTGTATATGGCTGCATTACATAGGAACGAATCTGGTTGCCCCAGCCGATTTCCTTCACTTCGCCACGAATATCGGAAAGCTTCTCTGCATTTGCCTCCTTTTTCAGCATATAAAGCTTTGCTTTCAGCATCTGCATTGCCTTATCCTTATTCTGAAACTGTGATCTTTCATTCTGGCACTGTACCACAATTCCGGTAGGAAGATGGGTAATTCGGATTGCCGATGAAGTCTTGTTGATGTGCTGTCCGCCTGCGCCGCTGCTTCGGTAGGTGTCGATTCGAAGCTCATCTTCGTTGATCTCCACATCCACGTCTTCCTCAATATCCGGCATAACATCCAGTGAAACAAAGGAGGTTTGCCGTTTTCCCTGTGCATTAAAAGGTGAAATGCGCACCAGACGGTGCACGCCCTTTTCAGATTTTAAATATCCATAGGCATTTGTTCCATTAACCTGGAAAGTCACTGACTTGATTCCTGCCTCATCGCCATCCAGATAATCCAGCACTTCCACGGAAAATCCTTTTCTCTCCGCCCACCGTGTATACATACGGTACAACATGGAACACCAGTCACAGCTCTCTGTCCCTCCTGCGCCCGCATTCAGCTTTAATATCGCGTTATCACCGTCGTATTCCTCGGACAAAAGGGTGTTGATTCGGATCTCTTCATAAGTGGCAATAAACTCGTCCAATTCCTGTCTGATCTCTGCTGCCAGCTGGGCATCCTCTTCCTCATATCCCATCTCAATCAGCGTCTCAATATCCTCATACTGGCTTTCTAGTCCCTCAATAGTTTCTACAACATCTTTTAAATTCTTCAGTTCTTTCATTTTCTGGTTAGAGCGATCCGGATCATCCCAAAAACCGGGTGCCTCCATCTCTCTTTCCAGTTCCTCGATCTTCTTTGACTTATCTGCTAAGTCAAAGTGAATCCCTCACTTCCGCTAAAGGGCTTTTGTAAGTCTGAAGCTCAGACTTCATCTGGTCTAATTCAACCACCTTGCGTCACCTCTTTCTATTTTTATTTTCTTCCGCAGCACTGTTTATACTTCTTTCCACTGCCACAAGGACAGGGATCGTTAGGATAAACCTTAGCCACGTCTCTTTTAACCGGTGCTTTGGCAACGGAATCATCTTTATTTGTTCCTGTTACCTTGGCAACCTGTTCTCTCTCCACCTTTTGCTCCACTCTTACATGGAACAGAAGTCTTACTGTCTCTTCCCGGATATTCTGGGTCATCTCATCAAACATCTCATACCCGCTCAGCTTATATTCAACCAGCGGATCTCTCTGACCATATGCCTGAAGTCCCACGCCCTGACGAAGCTGATCCATATCATCAATATGATCCATCCACTTCCGGTCAATGATCTTCAGCAGAATCACACGCTCCAGCTCACGGATTGCTTCCGGCTCCGGAAACTCTGCTTCCTTTGCCTCATAAAGCTTGACTGCTTCTTCTTTCAGCTGTTGTTTCAGGGCATTTTTCTTTGGTGTATTAATACGCCCTCTGTTCACCGGCTTTAAAGGAATGGTAGGAAGAAGCAGTGTATTTAACTCTTCCAGATTCCAGTCATCATAATCCGTATCATCTCCAATCACAATATCCACAGCATTTTCCGTGATATCCGTGATCATCTTATAGATAGCATCCCGCATGCTCTCACCGTCTAATACCCGGCGTCTTTCCTCATATATGATCTCTCTCTGCTCATTCATTACCTGATCATATTCAAGAAGGTTTTTACGAATGCCAAAGTTATTATTTTCAATTTTCTTCTGTGCCGATTCAATAGCATTGGTAAGCGCTTTATGCTCGATTTCCTGCCCCTCCGGAATACCGAGGGCATTAAACATGCTGATAAGTCGCTCAGAACCAAACAGACGCATCAGATCATCTTCCAGTGAAATATAAAACTTGGATTCTCCGGGATCTCCCTGACGTCCGCTTCGACCGCGGAGCTGATTATCAATACGTCTTGACTCATGCCGCTCTGTACCGATAATCTTAAGGCCGCCTGCCTTCCTTGCATCCTCATCCAACTTAATGTCCGTACCACGTCCTGCCATGTTGGTAGCGATAGTCACCGCTCCATGGATACCTGCATCCGCTACGATCTCCGCCTCAAGTTCATGGAATTTTGCATTTAAGACCTTATGCTGAATGCCACGTTTCGTCAGCATTTTGCTTAATTCCTCGGATGCTTCAATGGTAATAGTACCTACCAGCACCGGCTGTCCCTTTTCATGGGACTCTTTTACCGCATCTACAATGGCATTTAATTTTTCCTTCCGTGTCTTATATACCGCGTCATGAAGATCCACTCTGGCTACCGGTTTGTTAGTAGGAATCTCAATAACGTCCATTCCGTAAATATCACGGAACTCCTTTTCTTCTGTAAGGGCAGTACCGGTCATGCCGGCTTTCTTTTCAAATTTATTAAAGAAATTCTGGAAGGTAATGGTTGCAAGAGTTTTGCTTTCCCTCTTGACCTTCACATGCTCTTTTGCCTCGATAGCCTGATGAAGTCCGTCGGAATAACGGCGTCCCGGCATGATACGTCCGGTAAATTCATCTACGATCAATACCTGATCATCCTTAACCACATAATCCTGATCACGGAACATTAAATTGTGCGCACGCAGCGCCAAAATAATATTGTGCTGAATTTCTATATTCTCAGGATCTGCCAAGTTTTCTATCTGGAAGAATTGCTCAACCCTTTCTACACCCTGGGCAGTCAGATTTACCACTTTATCTTTCTCATTGACAATGAAATCTCCGGTCTCTTCCCGCTCTATGCCCATAATGGCATCCATCTTGGAAAGATCCTCCATATCCTCGCCTCTCTTTAAATGTCTGGCAAGAATATCGCATACCTCATAAAGCTTGGTTGATTTGCCGCTCTGACCGGATATAATAAGGGGTGTTCTGGCCTCATCAATCAAAACGGAGTCCACCTCATCGATAATTGCATAATGAAGATCGCGGAGAACAAGCTGCGCTTTATAGATGACCATGTTATCACGAAGATAATCAAATCCCAACTCATTGTTTGTAACATAGGTTATATCGCATCCATAAGCCTCACGTCTCTCTTCCGGCTTCATGCTGTTTAAAACAACACCTACAGTCAGTCCCAGGAATTCATGAACCTGTCCCATCCACTCGGCATCACGCTTTGCCAGATAGTCATTGACCGTTACAACATGTACTCCTTTTCCTTCCAGAGCATTTAAATATGCCGGTAGCAGACAGGTCTGGGTTTTTCCTTCACCGGTCTTCATCTCCGCAATACGTCCCTGATGAAGAATGATTCCGCCAATGAGCTGAACACGATAATGCTCCGTATGGAGAACTCTTCTTGCCGCTTCCCTTACTACCGCAAATGCGTCTACCAGCAGATCATCCAGTGTCTCTCCCTCTGTCAAACGCTTTTTAAATTCATCTGTCTTTGCTCTGAGCTCTCCGTCAGAAAGCTCCATCATAGCGGGCCGAAGGTCTTCGATTGCCTGTACCATTCCTTCAATACGCTTCAGTTCCCTTTCGCTATGTGTTCCAAATATCTTTTGGACGAGATTCATATTAATACCATGCCTTTCTCATCGGTGCCGTTTTATCAAACAACGAATGAAACTCTCTGCGAGCCATTCTCATGTTAAAAAACACCTCAATCACAAAAAACTGCAAATTTTATTGTAACAGATTTACCTGTTTTATTCAACTATTCAAATAAGCCTTTTCAATTTTAACTTAAAGGTTGGCATTGTAACATATTCCAAATAGATTGGCCTGCCTGCATACTCCAAATATGCTTTATACCGTTCAATAATGGCTGGCGCTTGAATCAATTCCAACACTTTATCTTTTGGAACATATGCGGATTCTGAATTCTCATCAGACGGCCTTGGCGTTCCGCTTTTTGCCTTACATATAAAGTCAAGCATAATTTTGGTCGGTACTTCTTTTACTCCATTATAGCCAGGATACTTTCCAGTATTAGAAGATATGCAAAACACTTCTCCAACCTCAATATCTATACCTGCCTCCTCCATAATTTCTCTCTTCACAGCGTCAATTACATTTTCTCCGACTTCAACTTGTCCTCCGGGAAATACCCAGCCTGAATTATATGTTTTTACCATAAGAACTTCATTATTCTCGTTTATTACAATTCCCGCCCCGGCAACAATATGTGTCGGCATAACCCACTCTTTATTTTCCATACAAATTTCCTTCTTCAAATAAATTTAATTTTCCTTGTTTGCTGCTGTCTTCATCAGTACATTTTCCTTACTTGCAACATAGCCCATTTCATCCTTTATAATTTTAATGACAAAAGGAAACTTATTATATTTTACACACATATAAAAATCAGCTTCCGGAAAGATATC
>CAMWJC010000100.1 GCA_947174495.1 uncultured Lachnospiraceae bacterium
TTATTAAGAAATTACATCATCAAAATATATTCATTCTATAAACTCATTAATTGTAAAACATGCTTTTATTTCTTCCCTTGTGGGCATCACACGCAAAGCACCTTTCTTTGTTGTGACTAAAGATGCTGCACAATTTGCAAAAAGAAGCATTTCTCTTAAATCTTCAGTACTTAAATCATCCAGTCCGTGTTCCGCCACATAATGAAGGACACATCCGCAGAAGGTATCTCCCGCTCCTGTGGTTTCAATGGTATCGTTTCGAAGGAAAGGAGCAACTTCTACCATATCTCCTTTGTAGTAGGCTCTGCTTCCCTCTTTTCCCATGGATACTAATACCAACGGAATCTGATATCTGCTATTGATCCATTTTACTCCTTCGGAATAATCATCTTCTCCTGTGAGCCACTGGATCTCATTATCGGAGATCTTTAATATCTGGCAATGGGCAAGACCATAAAGCACCTGCTCTTTGGCTTCCTCAAGGCTGTTCCATAAGGGCGGCCGCAAATTAGGATCAAAAGAAATAATTGCTCCGGATTCTTCTGCAATACAAATTGCTTTTTTCGTAGCCTCACGTACACCTTCATGAGTCATGGAAAGCGTTCCAAAGTGAAAAATCTTTGAATCCTCTATCAATCCTTCAGGAATTTCTGCCTCTGTAAGCATCATATCCGCTCCCGGATTCCGGTAAAAGGAAAAGTCCCTGTCCCCATCCGGATAGGTATGTACCAGCGCAAGTGTTGTATGCACCTGTTCATCCATAAGAAGGAACGAACCATCGATTCCCACTTCTGTAATCGCATCTTTTAACTGTTCACCAAAAAAGTCTTTTCCGACTTTCCCGATAAAAGCAGTTTTGTGTCCCAGCTTTGATAGCATTGCCAGCACATTGCAAGGAGCGCCGCCGGGATTTGCTTCAAACATAGGATTACCCTGTCCGCTTTTGCCGTTTTCGGTAAAATCAATCAACAATTCACCCAAAGCTGTTACATCATAACGCTTCATAAACTCATCTCCTCCATTCTGTCAAGTCAGTATCAATAAGTATTTTTCTGATTTACATCAAATCATACTTTACAACATCCATTACCACATCTCCGTCCGCATAGAAGGAAATGCCATCTGCCTCCTGCTCCGTATACATGATCGCCGTCAAAACATGTTCCCCGTCATTTACAAAAACTTCAACACTGAAGCGGTCAAGAATGATTCTTAATTTCAAATTACCATCTGTACTGTTAACAAGGCTTCGTCTCTGATGAATGATCGCCCGCCTGGAACCGGAAAATTTTCTGTCTACCTTTAATATGGATTCTCTTGGGCGAAAACTTAAAGAAGTCTGATACTCTTCATTCTGCGCAAAACGAACTGCAAACTTCTGATAAAGATTCTGCTCATCTCCCGGTCTTAGCGTCAGCTCCATGTCCACCAGTCTGCCCTTTATACCATCAAGGCTGATGGTTCCAGAAAAAGCCACATCCATGTGCACCACCTGATTGCATCTCATTTCATTCAATTCCCTGATAGGATTCTGGTACAGCCTTCCGTTTTTAACAGATAATTCTCTTGGCAGACTCATCTGACCAACCCAGGGAGCCTCCGGCGACCTCAAATTACAGGTATCCCAATTCTGCATCCAGCCAATCATCACTCTCCGGCCATCCGGGGTTAACACTGTCTGCGCCGCATAAAAATCAATACCATAGTCAATGGACTGATTTGTTTTCTCCGTGAATGCTCCTGTTTCCTTTTCAAAATCACCGGTCATGCAGAGAGTTCCGTTTCCGTTATGATACTCATACCCTTTTGGACGCATATCCTGAGGGCTAACTAGAAGCACCCAAGTTCCATCCAGTTCGAAGAAATCCGGACACTCCCACATTTTCCCAAAACGATTTTTGTTTTCTGCCAATATGTTTTTAAACTTCCATTCAAACCCGTTTTCGCTCTTATACAGTAAAATCTGACCACTGCCATCTGCTGGACGGTTTCCGACTACACAGTAATAAGCGCCATCTCTATCCTGCCACATTTTAGGATCTCTGAAATCAGCCTTGCTTGATCCTTCCGGAATATCCTTTGCATCAAGTACAGGATTCATCTCATATTTCTCGTAATCCACACCATCTCCAACAGCAAGGCATTGCGTCTGCACATCACCAAATACTCCATTTGCTTGATGTTCTTTTGCCACACCGGTATACATCAGCAGATGCCTGCCATCCGGAAGCACTACTGCACTTCCGGAAAAGCATCCATCTTTATCATATGACTCGTCTGGTGCAAGCGCTGCAGGAAGATATTCCCAGTGCAACAGATCTTTGCTGACAGCATGCCCCCAATGCATGGAATTCCATTTTGCCTCATAAGGATAATATTGATAAAATAAATGGTACTCTCCTTTGTAATAAGAAAAACCATTAGGATCATTCATCCAGCCAGTACGCACAGATAAATGAAAATCCGGGCGTTCTTCCTTTTTAATCATTTTTTCTGCCGCTTCTTCATACTTGCGCGCTTCACGTAATGTCTGACTTGTCATAGTAATTCTCCTATCTGTTTTTATTCGGCACTAACTTTTCCGGAATACCGGTCATATGCCGCCTGATATACAGCCAAGAGCTTATCCATACCACATTTATCCCTTAAATGCTTAATGTAGCTTTCCCACTCTTCATCTGTAGGGCCGCCGTTCTTAATCCAGAGTCCTTCCTGTTCCGCCACGGCGCTTTCAAAACTGGGCTTATACCAGTCGATATCGTCTAATTCTCTGCTCGTATATACACAGTCCACCGGGAAAAATGCTGTGTCACTCACATATGGCATCCAGTAATCATACAGATCTGTCAAACGCTCAATCGCGCGATCTTCCATCTTGAAGGTTGTCATATAGTAATCACTAAGAATCAGCTTCGGTCCTGCAACTTCGCATTCGCCCTTCAGCTCTCCAGAGCCTTTGCCATATTTTTCACGGCTTTCGTCGTCTGTAATACTCAGCCATACACCATCTTCATCCTGCTCGTTAAAATATACGCCGATCGGTCCGTATTGAAGCTGCATTACTACTTCTGGATTATACCACATATCATAAAATTTTAAAAGGTTCGCCGGGCTCTTGCATGCCTTGGTAATATTAAGCTGCCCGCTAGTGATTCCGCCGCCGGTACGTACCGTTACATTGTGAGTGCCATTAGGTCCGTCAAGAACAGGCAGGAACACATAGTCGTCCGCATAATCACCCATAAGCTCCTCTATATACCACCAGGTTGAAACACCAACATATCCCTGAGAACATTTAGAAATCAACTGTGTGTCAGACTGGCTGAACATCTCAAGATCCATCAGCCCGTCTGCATACCAGTCATGGAAATAAGTAACTGCCTGCCTATATTCATCTGTCACGCATATAAATTCCACTGTGCCGTCTCCATGCAGAACTAAATCATTGCACACATCCGCAGGCCAGTTCGTAAATCCGAATCCTGCATAGAAGATATTCTGTCCCCAGCACCACTGGTCAAATCCTGTACTCATGGGAATGGTACTTCCCGGAGCGTTTCCATAATATTTTGCACTCATATCATTGTCTTTAAAAGCATGTAAAACATCATGAAGCTCATCCAGTGTGGTAGGTATTTCCAGTCCAAGATCATCCAGCCATGCTTTGTTGATCATGGAATATTGTGGAATGGAAAAAATACTGTAATCTTCCGGCGCGCCGATACCTGCGGTTCCCATACGCTCGCCTGAAGGAAGTCCATAAATATATCCGTCATCCATGGTGATTGCACTGCGGATATCCGGATTTTCCTCCAGAATTTTACTTAAGTTGGGCATATATTCTTCTGTCAGATACGGACTTAAATCAATAAACGTTCCGTCATCTCCGTATCTGGATATATCGTAGTTGCTAAAGCCCACCCCCATAAAGGCATCCGGAAGCTCGTCGCCCGCAATACGAATATTTACCTGCTCTCCCAGAGACTCGCTCATGGTGGTCCAGTCAATATGAATTCCTGCGTCTGCCTGAAGCTGATTTAAAACCACATTATCCGTATACCCCGGACTAAGGGCACTCTGCCCACCCATGATTGCAAATTCCGTCTGAGAAGTATCCGGGTTAGCAACACCCTTTTCATGATGTCCGTAATCCTTATTTCCACATGCTGTTACCGACAACAACAATCCTGCCACAAGCATGCATGCTGTAAATTTCTTACCATAATTGCATTCTTTCAACTTTCTCATCCTATTTTCCTTTCCGAAATCAGCCTTTTACTGCACCAGCCATAAAGCCTTTCTCAAAGTATTTTTGTACAAACGGATAAATGATCAACATCGGCAGTGCTGCTATGATGATCGACGAGAACTTGATCATCTCTGTCATCTTATTTAATTCCGCAAATCCGCCGGATATGGTACTTGCCTGGCTGGCACTTGCAGAACTCTTGATCAGAATGTTACGCAGAACCAACGGCAGCGGTGCTTTTTCCGGTGAAGGCAGATAGATCATGGAAGTAAACCAGTCGTTCCAATAAGCCACCATACTAAACACTACCATAACTGCCATAATGGAACGGCTTAGCGGCACTACTATACGGATAAAAGTGGTCCATTTGGAAGCGCCGTCTATTTCCGCAGCCTCGATCATTTCTTTTGGAATGCTGTTTTCAAAGAAGTTCCTGACAATGATCATATTTCCAACAGCAACGCCTCCGGGAAGGAAAAGCGCCCATATATTGTTGATCAATCCTGTCTGCTTAACAACCAGATAGGTAGGAACCATACCACCGCCAAAATACATGGTAATAATGAAAAAGATACTGATAAACTTTCTTCCCGGCAGATCCTTCACACTCAAGGGATATGCTGCCAGATAAAGAACCACTACGGAAAAAATCGTACCGATAATGGTATATTTAAAACTGTTTATTAAGCCTGTCAGGATACTGGGATCCGCAAACACTGACTTGTATCCGTCTAAAGTAAACTGGCTGGGCAAAAGGAAAGTTTTGCCTGCATATACATCATACGGATTTGATACGGAAGCAACCAGCACATAATATAACGGATAGGCTACGATAAATAAAATAACCGCACAGATCACTACCAGAATAATATCACTGGTTCTTTCAGAAAAACCTGACAGCTTTCCGGATTTTGTATTTGTATTCATAGTGCACCTCCTATATAAAGCTTGTGTCTTCGGATATCTTGCCCGCTATCTTGTTGACCACGATCAGCAACACAATATTGATTGCCGTATTAAACAATCCCACCGCCGTAGAATAACTGTATTTTGCATTTTCAATACCTTGTTGGTATACATATACGGCTATGACATCACTGGTTGCTTTATTTAAATCTGTCTGCAAAAGCCAAACTTTTTCGAATCCTACGTTCATCAGTCCGCCGGCACTCATAATCAGGTTCAGAACCATGATCGATGTCAGTGCGGGAATATCAATGTTAAGAATTCTCTGGAATAAGGATGCACCGTCTACCTTTGCCGCTTCATAAAGGGAAGTGTCCACGTTTGATAAAGTAGCCATATAAACGATGATTCCCCAGCCTGCATCCTGCCAGATACCTGATGCAATATAGATGGTACGGAATGCGGCTGATTCTGTCAAAAAGTCAACAGAGGTTCCTGCAATCAGATTGATCAGACCGCCGGAAGGGCTTAAGAAAATCCGGATCATACCACAAATAACCATAGTTGAAATAAAGTGTGGTGCATAAAGCACTGTCTGTGTAACTCTTTTAAAACGCTGAAACCTCATCTGATTTAACATTAATGCCAAGATGATAGGTATCGGAAAACTCCACAGCAGACTGAAAAAACTCAGAAGTATGGTGTTTTTCATCATACGGCCAAAAGTCGGTGCGCTGAAGAAACGCGTAAACCACTCAAAGCCAATCCATTCGCTACCCATAAATCCCCGGCTTGCCTTGTAATCCCGGAAGGCAATCTGAATACCATACATAGGTATGTACTTATAAATAATTGTCAGTACGAGCGGAATCACCAGCATTGCATACAACTGCCAATTATCCAGTAAGCGTCTTTTCAGCGGTCTGCTCGTTTTCATTGCCGGATTTAAAACAGCCGACTTGTTCTTACTCATAACTTTTTCTCCTTTCCTGATGAACAACTGAATCTTTTTTACAGTTCCAAATTAATTTTACCTGTTTCATTCGCTTTACGATGTGCACTTTTCGTGAAACGTTATTTCTATTTGTTTATAAAATTATCACTATTTTTTAATAAAGTCAATATAATTCTTATAATTCCTTATATCATTTTATAACATTTGTTTATATTACACAAACTAAATTAGTAATATTGTACATAATATTTCAAATTGTTTTCATGTAACGTTTCATTTTCTATGTTAATATCACTTTACAAT
>CAMWJC010000101.1 GCA_947174495.1 uncultured Lachnospiraceae bacterium
GCATAATTAACTATAGTCAAGATTTTGTGCAAAAACAATCGAAAAAGGAATTATAGGTAATGAGAAATATCAATAAAGGTATATTGATGATGAGGGAGATTCTGTTGTATACCGAAAGAGAGCAGTAAATCACCGTATCTGAAAAGTATCCGCAAGCAGCAGCCAGTTTGCCCGGAACAGGCGCATGATTTGCCAATACCCCATGCCTCGGAGGCCATAGGCGGGCAGCAGGGAAAATTTTTCTTTCAGACTTCTCACATCCTCAAACCACACTTCGTGGGTTGCACCATCTTTTTCATAACGGAAGAAGGGTGACATGGCGGTTTCGTCAAATTGTATAGTTGCGCCGACAGAAGCGGCAAGCTGCATAGCCTCAACATTTCCTACGACTTTGGCGGCGGATTCCCCCCGAACATAAGGAAGGGTCCAGTCATAGCCGTAGTTAGGAATGCCCAGATCAATCTTGGAAGGGGGAATCCGGGTGATAGCATATTCAACAACTTCCCGTACTTTGTTGATAGGAGCCACGGCCATTGGCGGGCCGTATGTGTAGCCCCACTCGTAGGTCATGAGCAGTACACTGTCTGCGGCTGCCCCCAACAATGTATAATCTTTTCCCTCGTACAAAAGTCCCCGTTGATTATCTGAGGTCTTAGGAGCCAGAGCCACAGATACGTGATAGCCATAAGGAGAAAGATAATCCCTGGTTTCGGCCACAAAATCAGCGAACGGGATGCGGTCCTCGGGAAGAATGTATTCAAAGTCAATGTCGACGCCGGCAAAGCCTTTTTCGGAAAGAGTAGAGAGCAGATTTTCAAGAAGGGTCTGCTTTACCTCTGTATTGTTTACCAGCGTAGAAATCAGAGCATTATTGAACTGTCCATCGGCACCGAAGGGGGTAAGCGTCAAAATCGGAGCTGTTCCTGCCGCCTTTGCATCTTCAATCATAAAAGAATCATCAAGGATAGGAGGAAGCAGTTCGCCTTCGGGGGTAAAGCCATAGGAAAAGACAAACAGGTTGCTGAGATAAAGCAGTGTTTCCTGTAACACACTGCGGTCAATAAAGGGATAGGCATAGCCGCCCACCTTTGCAGGGTAAAAGGCATTGGGGGTCTCGCCGGTATTTATAAGCAGCGCCTGCCCAATGGCAAGCGCATACGGGTAAACAAGCTGATTGTCATAAATGATGGAGGATACAGGGACGTTGTAATAAGAGGCGATTAAATCCACGGTATCCCCCTGTTTCACGATATAAATATCCATGAAGAAAACTCCTTTTTGCAGAGACTGCATGTGAAATGATATAATTTATCATATGCAGCAATACTATTCAGTTGTAACATCGGAGTACAATTCTTTTTCCTCATCGGATAGATGGTCTGTTTGGGAAAATGGGTAGGATCCATCACCTTTCCGGGTGATCTCCAGGTAAGCTGGGAGACCTTCATGCATCAGCGTGATCCGGCAGATATTCTCTTCATTGAACAGGTCGGTAATATCGATCTGTTGATCATAGTAGTATACCCAGACTCTTCCGTTTTTGTCCTCTTCAATGTTTGCGGAATCATTCATTTCTGCAAGGACTTCTTCGGCGGACAGCCAGGTTTCGTTGCCGTTATCATCCAAGCTGACGCCGCCACCGCCCATTACTACGGTTTCTCCATCGTGTTCATAAGAAAAGGTATAACCGCCGTCCTCCTGATGTTCCGTCACTTCCACTTCTGTTTCGTTTCCGTAAAGCCATATGGAAATCTTCTCCCGGATGCCTCCTAAGTCTGCGGCATATGCGGTTCCGGATCCTCCTATGATAACTGCGCATATGATTGCAGCGGCAACTGCTATATTTGTTTTATGTTTTTTCTTTAATTTAGCCATTTCTTCTACCTCCAAATTTAATGGTCCGGAGGATTGAAGTGCTGAAAATGCCCGTTTATATCGTTCTTTATTTGTCATCATCCCATTCCTCCTTCAAAATTTTCCTGAGCATTTCACGTCCACGTGACAGTCTGACTTTTACGTTACTTTGACTGAGTTTTAAAATATCTGCAATTTCACTGACTGCATAATCCTCATAATAAAACAAGTGGATAACAATGCGGTATTTTTCGGGGAGAGACATCACCGTCTCAAACAAATGCTCGTCCTCCGGCGTTTCAAAGGTCAGCGATTCCATATAATCCTCAAGCGAAAGTTTGTTTTGCCGCCAAAAGGTTCGGTTGACATTTTTCGCCTTATTGATTGCTACCCGTATCAGCCAGGCACGTATGTGCTGCTCGCTATCAAATTCTTTATTACTTATGTAGTACTGGATAAAGGTATCCTGAACAACGTCTTCTGCGTCCTGCGCATTTTTACATACATTAACGCGGCGGCAAACAGACTGCTCTGGTATAACGTTACCAGCTCTTGCGTGGATTGTTTCATGAGCGCTCCTTCTTTGTGGTAATATTTGAAAGGCCTTTCACTAATAATACAATTAGAAAGAGGGAAAGGTTACATTTTTTTACTCACTTTTCGGAATTGTGTACCTGCTGAAAATAAATTATAATGGCATTGACTGATCAAAATTTGTGGGAGGATATTATGGAAAAGGATTGGTTATTTGAGTCAGATGAACATATCTGCGATTTAAGAGTAGCTGCCGTTCTGGTAAAGAATAATAAAATTCTCGTGCAAAGGGAGAAAAACGGAAATGAGTATGCATTGCCCGGCGGCCATGTAAAAATAGGAGAAACTTTGGAAGCCGGACTAATTCGAGAAATAGCTGAGGAGATAGGCGTGAAAATAACGTGTAAGCGTCTGCTATGGAGTGAAGAATGTTTCTGGGAATGGAATGGGAAACAAGCACATAATATCGCTTTTTATTATTTGATTGAGTTGGACGAAAATTTCGAAATTCCGGATGAAGAGTTCTTTTTTCAGAAGGATAATTGCAATGTGCTTATTGGCTGGATGCCTATCGATGAAATTCAAAATGTCACCATATATCCTGAATTTATTAAAAAAGAGATATTTCAGTTAAATGAATCTATGAAGCATTTCGTTTCAAAAAGTTAGTCAAGAGAAACAGAGATATGGGAACATATGCGGGATAGATGAAGGGAATATGATTTCAATTTTTCAAATCGAATATAGCGTCTTTATTGCATAATACCCCGAAAAATTTTATAATATTTTTATCATTAAAATAGGCAATACTATTAATGTAACAGGAGGAGTTTACCATGGATTACAAACAGGCATTTGATAAATTATCTGCAGTCGGACAGGAGCATGTATTGAAATATTATGAGGAACTGTCCGGGGATCAGCAAAAGGAACTGCTTGACCAGATTGAGAACACAGATTTTTCGGTGCTCGCTTCTTTGAAGGAAAAGGGGGAGGCTGGTAAGAGAGGAGAGATTACGCCTCTTGCGGCCATGCAGCTTTCACAGATCAGAGAAAAGGAACAGGAATTTCGGAAGGTGGGTCTTGATGCCATACAAAAGGGGAAGGTTGGAGCAGTGCTCTTGGCTGGCGGCATGGGAACCAGACTTGGCTCGGATAACCCGAAAGGAATGTATAACATAGGAATTACAAAGGAAGTATATATTTTTCAGCGTCTGATTGAAAATCTGTTTGATGTGGTGAGAGAAGCTGGAGAATGGGTTCCACTATATGTTATGACCAGTGATAAGAGCCATGAGGCTACGACACGCTTTTTGAAGGAGCATGATTATTTCGGGTATAATAGTGAATATATTACCTTTTTTGTGCAGGATATGGCTCCTGCATGTGACTATGAAGGCAAGATATATATGGAGGACAAATGGAAAATGGCAACCTCTCCCAACGGAAATGGCGGTTGGTATTCTTCTATGTACAAATGGGGCGTTGCCCGGAAGGCTCTTGATGATGGCGTAGAATGGCTGAATGTTTTTGCCGTTGATAATGTGCTTCAGCGGATTGCAGATCCCTGTTTTGTGGGAGCAGTAATAGAAAATGATTGTGCTGTGGGAGCAAAGGTAGTGCGTAAATGTACCCCCGATGAAAAAGTCGGTGTTATGTGTCTGGAAGACGGAAGGCCGTCTATCGTAGAGTATTATGACCTGACGGAAGAGTTAATGAATGCCAAGGATGAGAATGGTGATCCTGCATACAATTTTGGTGTGATTCTCAATTATTTGTTCCGGATATCCGATCTGGAACAGATCAGGGAAAAGGCACTACCTCTTCATGTGGTGGAAAAGAAGATTCCGTTCCTTGATGAGAGCGGCAATCTGCAAAAGCCTGATAAGCCGAATGGATATAAATTTGAACAGCTGGTGCTTGATATGATCCATGAGTTGGACAGCTGTCTGCCTTTTGAAGTAGAGCGTAATAAAGAGTTTGCGCCCATCAAAAATGCCACAGGAGTTGATTCCGTGGAAAGTGCAAGAGAACTCTGCAAGGAAAATGGGATAGAGTTATAAATCTAACATTTTGACAGGTCTTGGTAACATTCTTATCTTGTGACAGCTAAGGGTTTGCGGTTAGAATGTAGACAAATACAGGAAACGCAAACAACATAGACAACATTTAAGAATGGAACGGAGGTAACAAAATGGCAATATTGGTTACAGGCGGCGCAGGTTACATTGGCAGTCACACGGTGGTGGAATTACAGAATGCAGGATATGATGTGGTAGTTTTAGACAACTTAAGCAACTCCAGCGAGAAGAGTCTTAAGAGAGTGGAGGCTATTACCGGCAAGCCGGTTACCTTCTACAAGGCGGATATATTGGACCGGGCAGCCTTGAATGATATTTTTGAAAAGGAAGAAATTGACTCCTGTATTCATTTTGCGGGGCTGAAGGCAGTAGGAGAGTCGGTACAGAAACCTTGGGAATATTATGAGAATAATATTGCAGGAACCCTGACACTGGTAGATGTGATGCGGCAGCATGGAGTAAAGAATATTATCTTTTCTTCTTCCGCTACGGTCTATGGAGATCCTGCCATTATTCCAATTACGGAGGAGTGTCCTAAGGGACAGTGCACCAATCCTTATGGCTGGACCAAATCCATGCTGGAGCAGATACTTACGGATATGCAGAAAGCAGATCCTGAGTGGAATGTGATTCTGCTTCGTTACTTTAACCCAATCGGTGCACATAAGAGCGGAACAATCGGTGAAAATCCCAACGGCATTCCCAACAACCTGATGCCTTATATTACGCAGGTGGCAGTAGGAAAGCTGAAAGAGCTTGGTGTATTTGGCAATGATTATGATACACCGGACGGAACGGGAGTAAGAGATTATATTCATGTAGTGGATCTCGCAGCAGGGCATGTGAAGGCGCTGAAAAAGATTGAAGAGAAGGCAGGGCTTTGCATTTACAATTTGGGAACCGGCGTTGGCTACAGTGTTCTGGATATTGTAAAGAATTTTGAGGAAGCTACCGGCGTGAAGATTCCCTATGTGATCAAAGACAGACGGCCGGGAGATATTGCAACCTGCTATTCCAATGCGAAGAAGGCAAAGGCAGAGCTGGACTGGGAAGCACAGTATGGCATTAAGGATATGTGTGCAGATTCATGGAGATGGCAGAGCAATAATCCGAACGGATACGAGGAGTAAATAAGAATATTTGAGAAATGAAGGAAGAGTTGGCTACTGGGTCAACTCTTCTTTAAGTAAAAGAAAAATGTTGTGATCATAGTAGAATGCAGGAGTTAACAAGGAGCTGAAAAGAATAAATTAAATGTGAATTCTGATAAGACCTAATTTATAACATTTAATGTCCTGCATTCCCCGAAACCAAATCAACTGATTTTTCAAATTCATATTTTTATCAAAAACATCTGCAAAATAATTCCACAACATGATATTATATTATCATAATTAAAATACGTAAGATTTAGGAGTGAGGATAAAGATATGATAATATTTTTAACCAGCAGCTTCGTTGAGTAC
>CAMWJC010000102.1 GCA_947174495.1 uncultured Lachnospiraceae bacterium
TGATATAATCGTCAGCACCTATCTTGAAAAGCTCTATTCTGTTGTACACCTCCAATTTAGCCGAGATGATGATAACGGGTGTGCTCTTGACAGAGCGCAGCTCCTTCAGCACTTCCTCTCCCGTTTTCAAGGGCAGCATCAAATCCATAAGAATAATGTTATAGTCACCCGACAATGCTTTGTCAAGTCCGTCAAGTCCGTTTTCCGCACTATCCACAGAGTAGCCGCTTTTCGTTATGATACTGCATAGCAGACTGTTTATCGTTTTGTCGTCTTCTATTACAAGTACAGAGAGCATGATTTCACCGCTTTCTTTTGTTTTGAGGGATAACACTTACATCTATAATTTCATCATAGATCTGGTGAAAAGTCAAATACCCCGCCGCAAGCAGCAGGGTATCAATATGTTGAATTATCGACCTGTTTGAAAAAGCTCTACACTGTATTTGGCAGGATTATCTTTGTCGATATAAACATTCGCATATAAATCTTCTTTTCTCATCTGCCTTCCTTCGCCCTGTGATACTCTTCCACCGTTGTTCCAATCCCCTCACAAGCCTTTTCAAGGTCAATTCCAAAGTTCTTCATGGCTTCCACACTTTTTACAAGCATTTCTGCTCTTCCTTCACTTCTTCCCTCTTCCCTGATCAGCGCTTTTTCTTCCCACAACTGCATATACTTCACTCCCATCTTTTCTGATGCCTTGATCTTCCTGACATGCTCATGGATCAGTTTGATTCTTCTGCTTGCGCTCCGTTTTGCAACCGCATCAGTCGATGCAGTTATGTATTCCATAAAGTCCAGAAATTCCTGAGAAAATTCTTCCTTATTTGTTCCTTGAGTGTTGATAAAGATTTTAACGGCTCCGTCTTCAAGCCGCAAATCGGGACATTCCCTGCACACACCCTCAAAAGTATACCGGTACAGCCCTCTTCCAAACAAATCAAAAGGCGCTATCAATATAAAGCAGCTATCATTGAGTAGGTTAAAGTCCACACTGCCCGGCTCAAGCAGCGATACGTCCATCTGAGCCTGATAATATCTGCTTCTCTTTTTCAGATTGCCCGTATCTTTCTTCTGCATCTCTGTGTGATACACAGTCTTTTGCAGATCCATGCTTACTACATCTAAGCGCACCTGCCTTAGTTCCGGTGATACCCTGAGCTCTTTCTCTGTCTCCGGCCTTTCAAGCAGTTCAATCTCCCGTTCCAGCAGAATGCTCACTGCCGCCTGGTAGGCTTCCTTATTCTCCATGGTTTCATCAAACAGAAATCTGTCCTCAAGGTTCAACTCCGCCAGTTTCGTTGTTACGCTATTTACCATACATTTTCCTCCTTTGCGCAGGAAAATGTATGATCCTATCAGACGTTCTGCCAAACTGCCTATGTATCGACTGCATTGTCCGCTTCGACATTTCACTACATTTCCTGCCATATTCATATCGTTGGGTTTTCAAGCAGGATTTCAAGAATAGTGAAATAGATCTTTCAGACACGACTATGCATCCGCAGTAATCGCAATAGAAATCGTATGCTTTGAAAGTATTTTAACATTAAATTAACGGATTTACAATTATATTTTTGTAAATCCGTCAATGTTTTACCTTTTAGCCTTCTGCTTCAATGGCAGCAATGCTATTTGCCAAATGAGAAGCAAAGCTCCTCTCTATGCTCCAACAGCCGTATCAGCATATGTTCATTGATTTTGGCCAGGTCACTGTACTTCTCCATTTGAGAAAAATACGCGACACAAATCATCTGGATAGAAAGAACCACATAAGGAACAGCCTTCTTTTCCTCCTCCGTCATATGAACCACATCATCGTATCCTTTCAGGATTTGCCGATATAATGGCAGCCATTTCAAGATGCACTCTTCTCGGTCCACAAAGTTTTCCGATAAAATCCCCGTAGCCGCATAACAGGGGTCGAAGAGGCGGATGCAGTATTCCGATAGCTCAAAATCCGTGATGCCGGTCATGCTGCCCTCCTCTATGAAAATATAGCTCAGGTTCATGTTCCGATGGATGACCTGCTTTGGCAGCTTCTCATAAGAGGCTCCGAAATTCCGCTCATACTCTTTCACAAAAGAGAGTGGCAAATCCACCCTTTTCTGCGTCTCCTCCAGCGCCCATGTGCGCACAGAATCATATAGATGATTTTCCTGACAAATATCCGAATCCAGCCCGCATAAAGCCTGATGAAGCTTTCCTGTCGTTTCTCCGAAGTGATATGCCATCGCCTCGTCTCCCTTGGCAAAAAGTGCTCTGGAATCGCAATGGGTTCCCGTTACTTTCCGGCACAGAATGCAGAAGATATCCCCATCCTGCACCACCAACCTGCCATCCTTCGCAGGAACCGGCTCCGTAACATGAATGCCTGATTCCCTTAATGCCCACGAAATATCTGCATGACGCTTCAACCCGCCCGGAATGGCCGAAATCTTCAGGATATATTCATCCCCTATCTGAAAATCGTTCTCAGAAACCCTGCCGCTCCCTTCATAATAGATTTCACTGATTGTTTCCTGTTCCATTCCCCAATGAGACAAAAGTCCCTGAATCCCTTTCTTTGACAACATAATCTTTTCCTCCTGCTTTAAACAAATTTTATATGGTCTGGCAGGATGATGGTCTTTCAGATAATCGGAGGGACTGCATCCATATTCTCGGCAGAAAGCCCTATAGAAACCGGCATAGGTGTCAAAGCCGTATTCCAGCGCAATGTCCAGCATTCTTCTTCCCGCCGAAATCTCACAGATGGCATGAGCAAGCCTTCTGCGCACAAGGTACTGCCTGATAGGCATGCCTGTGACCTTCTTGAAAAGGTCGCTATAATAAGCTTCAGAATAGCCCGCCATTCTGCTTAAATCCTTCAAATGGATATCCGTCTTCAGGTTTTGTTCCATATAATCCAGCGCAAGCTGAATCCTGTCGAGATAATCTAAGACCATTTTACCCGCCTTTCAAAAGTACTTCCTGCAGGAGTTCCTTTTATGCTATTCTAACATGGAATGCTGGGAAAACATTTCCGAAATCAGGATTTGGCAAAATATATGTCCTGATACCACTGATTTTCCTATATCTTCTACTTTTCAAAATTGACCTGCATCAATTATTTTCTGCTAATTTATTTAATTCCCATCCATGAAGAAATAACCATTCTCTGAACCTCGCTCGTCCCCTCATAAATCTCTGTAATCTTTGCGTCGCGCATTAAACGCTCAAAAGGAAATTCCCTTGAATATCCGTCAAAACCTGCAAGTTGAGCACAACGGCGTGTCACATTTGTGGCCGCCTCTGCCGCATATAACTTGCCCATGGCTGCAAGATGTGAAAAAGGCTCGTGATCCTGCTTTGCCTGTGCAGCACGATATACCAATAAACGGGCTGCGTCAACTCTTACCTGCATATCTGCCAGTTCAAACTGTGTGAACTGATATTGTGAAATTTTCTGTTCGCCCTGCATATGCTCTGTAACATATTTTTTACAATGGTCAATCGCTCCCTGCGCTATGCCTAATGCCTGTGCTGCCACGCCGATACGCCCACCATCTAAAGTCATAAGAGCCATTTTGAAGCCTTTTCCCAATTCTCCTAATAAGTTTTCTTTTGGGATTTTACAATCCGTGAAAACTAATTCGTATGTAGCAGAACCACGAATACCCATTTTCTTTTCCTTGGTCCCAAAAGTAAATCCTGGAGTTCCTTTTTCTATAATAAAACCGGAAATACCTCTGCTGCGCTGGCTTTTATCTGTCATAGCTGTAACAAAGTAAGTATCTGCGTAAAAGCCATTTGTAATAAAGATTTTAGAACCATTCAAAAGCCAATAATCACCCATGTCAACTGCGGTTGTCTGCTGATTTCCTAAGTCGCTCCCCGCGGACGGTTCTGTTACTGCGAAAGCTCCTAATTTTTCCCCTTTCAAAAGCGGTACAAGATATTTCTGCTTCTGTTCCTCTGTACCAAACTCTGAAAGCGGGAAAGAACCTAAAGAGTGGTGGTCAGACAGCATGACAGACGTAGTTGAACAGTGTTTTGCTAATTCCTCAATCACGGCAATATAAGCAAGATAAGAATGTCCTGCGCCACCGTATTCTTTCGGATAGCAAATTCCCATCATGCCTAATTCCGCTAATCTCTTTCTATTTTCTTCGGGAAAGCGTTCCTGCTCGTCAATCTCTGCCGCCAATGGCGAAACCTCATTTACGCCAAATTCGTGAATAAGGTCTATTACTTTCTGCTCGTCCTCATTAAATTTGAAATTCATCTGTAACCTCCTTGAAATTGATTGATATTTCCTGTTTGCTGTTTTATAATAGCACAAGAAAATCAATTAAAAAAATCAATAAATTCGATTTCTTAATTCGATATATTAAATGGATTTAGGAGTGGTAAAAATGAATACAAAAAGTTTGGTTACGTTCAAAACAATCCTTGAAATGGGAAGTTTTCAAAAGGCAGCGGATAAGTTGGGCTATACGCAGTCTACGGTAACATTCCAAATAAAACAGCTTGAAGAAGAATTGGCTTTGAAATTATTTGAGAAAATAGGCAGACGCATGGAACTTACACAAGCAGGAAAAGATATTATGCCTTATATCGATATGATTTTGCAGGGTACGGAGCAAATCGGTAACTATGGAAAAAGCCTGTCTGAAATATCCGGCTTATTAAAACTGGCAATCCCAGATTCTATTTTAATATATAATATGCAGCCGTTTATACAGGCTTTTGCGCATGAAGCCCCTAACGTGCAGCTTGTAATCAATTCCATACAATCAGGGGAAATCAATCAGTCTGTTGTGGACGGAACTGCTGATATAGGCATAAATTGTGAAAAAGACAGTTATCCTGATACTGTCATACATAAAAAACTCGGCAAATATAAGGCTGTTCTTGTTGCTTCTCCCTTTGCGGATAGGAGCCTCCTTGATTTTGTCACACCACACCAACACAAGCCGTTCAGTCTGATCTGTAATGAGCCGGACGGTTATTATCAGTTGGACATGGATAAATACCTTGCCCAAAAGGATATTGTTCTTAATCCGCACATGAAAGTTCAGAGTATTGAAGCGGTAAAAAAATGCGTTATGAATAATTTAGGCATTGCAGTTGTCCCCACTTATTCTATTGGGGAAGAATTGAAAAATGGTTCTCTTATACCAATTAAAACGGAACTTGATGAAAAAGAATACAATTCTTTTTATATTTATCATAAAAATAAATGGATAAGCCCGCAAATGGAGTTAGCATTAAACTTGTTAAAAAAATATGTAGGCATAGACACTTAATAAGTTTTTACCTGCCCCTTGCAATAAATCCGGGCAATCCGCAAAGGCAAAGGTTTTGCACCTCTGCGGAATAATGTTCTTAACTGTGAAAGCAAAACATTATTTTTATTGTGGAACCAGTGCATCAACACCCTTAAAAAACAGAAATATCCAATAATAATGTGTACCAAATCCAACTATGCTCGAAATAGATACTGGCGTCATTTGTCTCTAAACAGCCTGTGGTTTCATAACCGCTCTTCTCAAGAAAAGAGCAGACTGCCAGATCTAATTCCTTATCGTCCTCTACGACTAACATTTGTACATACGTCAATAGTTCCTTTCATCGAGGTGTCATTTTCTGTCTGATTTTTTACTTTCAGCTTTAAGATATAAAATTACAGCAACAGCTATGGCTATCGTCACAAGTCCGAAATATACATATACACCACG
>CAMWJC010000103.1 GCA_947174495.1 uncultured Lachnospiraceae bacterium
CTGAAGGAAAAACAGAAGAAAGAAAATGAGATCCGTTACCATGAAGAGAGGAAGATGCAGTTGGCAGAAAAGACAGTTTTTTTTGAGCGGCTGGAAAAGGAACAGGCTGGATGTATAAAGGAAATCCTGTCTTATAAAGATATAGTTTCGGATGAAAAGGGACTGACCGCACAGATAGTTTCCATATTTGTAGATAAGATTTTCCTGTATGATGGGAAGAGGGTGGAAGTTGTATTGAACTTTAACAATGAATTGTCAAACGCTGCGACGCTCCGCGCACCAGCTTATTGACGAAAGCCTGTATTCCTGCATGGGCAGGGCTGAGGAACTGAAGAAGGGAGGTTTTAGGATGGATGTAACAACAGTTGCTTTATATATGAGGCTTTCAAGGGAAGATGATGATGTGAAGGATGAGAGCAACAGCATCAGCAACCAGAGGAAGCTCCTGCTTGGGTACTTGAAAAAGAAACAGGAATTTGCGGACAGTCCCATCGTCCAATACGTGGATGACGGTTATTCGGGCACCGATTTTGAAAGACCGGGTTTCGTGGAGATGATGGACGGGGTAAAAAAGGGAAAGATACAGTGTGTCATTGTCAAAGATTTTTCCCGGTTCGGCAGGGATTATATCGAGCTTGGTGATTATATCGAGCATATCTTTCCTTTCATGCAGGTACGCTTTATCGCGGTCAATGATGGCTACGACAGTGAAGAATATAAAGGAAAGACACCGGATATTGATGTGCCTTTCAGAAATCTTGCCTATTCCCTCTACAGTCAGGATATTTCGGACAAGATAAAGTCATCTCTTGCAGTGCGGAGAAAAAAAGGACTGTATGTGGGTTCTATCCCGCTTTATGGCTACCGGAGGGATGAAGAAGGGTTTCTTACGCCGGACGAAGAGACTAAGGGGACAGTACAGAGGATATACAGAGAATACCTTTCAGGGACAGGTCTTGCGGAGCTGGCGAGGAAGCTGAATGGGGAGGGAGTACCTTCCCCAAAGCAGCACAAGATTGATAAAGGGATTCTGCGTGGGGAAAAGAAAAAAACCTTTGAAGGGAAGAACTATTGTTGGCTTCCCACCACGCTCCAGCAGATCCTGAGAAATGAAACTTATACTGGCGTGTTATCTTCCGGCGCTTATAAAAGCGGTCCTCTTGGGAGCGGAAAACGTGTCTTTGTGCCGGGGAGTGAGCGTGTCCGCGTAGAAAGTGCCCATCCAGCTATCATAGACAAAGACACTTTCAGAGAAGTGCAGGAGAGGATGCACACAAAGAAGCATGGTGAAGAGAAGCAGTTCCTGTTAAAAGGGCTTGTAAGGTGCGGAGAATGCGGTCGGCTTATGGTGAGGGATAAGAAGCGGTTCCGGTGCAGATATCAGAAATTTACGGAACACAGGAATGTGGAGAGCATCCCGGAAGCGGAGCTGGAAGGGATTGTGTGGAAAGCAGTGGAGATTCAGCTGAGATTCTTGGAAGAAAAGGAAGCAGTATTTCAGAGGGAGAAGGAACTGTGTGTAGAAAAGCGTAAGAAACTTCTTCCAGAGATTAAAAGGAAGAAGATGCAGGTGGAGAAGAAAAGAGAAGAGATTAAGCAGCTTTATCACCAGTACAAGCAAGGAAAAATGGGAAAGGCAGAATATCTTGCAAGGAAGAAATGGGAGGGAAATCTTGCGGAAGAGATGGAGACGGAACTGGCTAGAATGAAAGCAAAGGAGGAAAGGCTGCATCAGGGGATAGAAAAGATAGATGAGGCCCGTGTTTCTATAGAAGAATGGCCAGGATGCAGGGAGGATGAAAAGAAATTGTTACAGTGTTTGATTGAAGGTGTTAATGTGTACTCTGACAAAGAGATTGAGATGCGATGGAGATTTAGTATTTATGTGGTCTGTATATAAGCAATGTATCATTTTATAAATGTACAAAGGGGATAAGTCATTGGATAAGAGAAAGAAAGTTAAGGAATTTTGGGAAAGAATACCCATAGGGTTCATTAATTTCTTGACAATTGTATCATCTGTTATAACAATAACAATACCTATCATAGGCGTAATTGGTTTGAAAAAATTATAGCCTGAAAAGAGATGCAGAATTATCAGTTAGTGTTGATAATTGTCGTTTGAAATGGTACACTAACCATATTAAAACAAATATGGTAGGTAGAACAGATGGGCAGTATTACTTTTGCAGAAATTATGGAGTTTTATCCTGAGCATAATAATTCTGTATTTGAAGATTTGAAAAAAGATTATCAGCAAGGAAGTCTCATCCCTTTTGTCGGAGCGGGGCTTTCTGTTTTTTGCGGTTATTTACAATGGCCGAAAGTATTGGAAAGGCTTGCCGGTTTTCTCTATGATAAAGATGCCAAAGCCAAAGATATCAAAGTTAAAGTTCAAAAGATGATTGCCGATGGCGAACTTCTTCAGGCGGCGCAAACAATTTATGATCATTATCCTCGAATGTTAAAACAACTTCAGAAGATCATCGATTATGATAATATTAAAAAATGCGATGCCGGAAAATTGTATGCCTCAGCAACGTATGTTTTGCCGTATCTGTTTCGTGAAAATCTTGTTATGACTACCAATTTTGATCGCGTGTTGGAAGAGGTTTACGATAGATGCCACGCAAAATTCGGAAAAGTAGTTTCACCTTGCGAACCGGATATTCTTGCACAGATTCGACAGAGCAATCCACACTGTCTGTTTAAGCTGCATGGTGATATTGGTCCGGAAATCCATGATATAGAAAAACTGGTATTTACGCAGAAACAGTATGATGAGGCTTATGATGCGAATGGTTCGCTTATGTTGGAATTGTCCCAGTGGTTTCAGCATAAAAGGCTGTTGTTTTTGGGGTGTAGCCTGATGCTGGATAGGACGATGGAAGTACTGCAACAGGTGGCGGCACAGAATACGGGAGTGGAGCATTATGCAATTCTTGCATGCAGGCCTGAGGATATAGGAGAGCGGTGTAAAGAATTAGGCAAGTTAGGAATTTCTGCAATTTATTATCCGGAAGACAGACACGAGGCAGTGCGTGTGCTATTGGAACGCCTTTTAGAAGAAACAGACCATAATGCATATGAGAAATTAAATCAATATGCTAAAAAGCATATACCCGCAACCAAGATGGAGAGCCGCTTTATGTATGATTCTGAATATTTCGATTTTATCGGAAGAGAATCGGAATTGGAAGAGTTGCAAGGCTTTTGTCAGGATTCCAGGTTGATCTCGTGGTGGGCAGTCACTGGAGCAGGCGGCATGGGTAAGAGCCGGCTTATCTATGAGTTCGTGAAAGAACAGAAAAAAGACGGTTGGGAAATTGTATGGCTGAATCGGGATTTTTATACGAAGTTACTTGACTGGACACCGCCTGTAGACCGCTGTATTTTGGTGGCGGATGATGTTCAGTCTTATTTCCAGACCGTTGGAGAGTGGTTTGTTTCTGTTTCCTCTCGACCACGTAGTGAGAAGCTGAGGATTATTCTGTTGGAGCGTGAGGGAAAAAATTTGAATTCTTCCAAATGGGCGGAAATGATGCAATTGGATTTTCCGTATGATGATACCATTCAATCTTTGTGTTACCGTTCCGATTTTTTGCAGTTAGAACCTTTGTCAGAGAATGAATTAAAAGCTATTATGATGAATTTTTCTGTAGCGTATGGGAAACCTTTGGCGAGTGGTGAACAAGCCGATCGACTCTTAAAAACATTGCGAAAAGTTGATAGTACTTTGAGGCGTCCGATTTATGCTCTGGCAATCGTAGATGCATGGTGTGATGGAAAAGATCCGACTCGTTGGGATAAGGAAAAGATACTGGATGAGCTGACTAACCGGGAATTGAAATTTTATTATGAGCGGTTGCGAAATTTATCATCTGATAAGATTTCGAAAGAACTGAGGTCAGAATTTGAAAACTTATTAGCCAGATCTTGCTTAATGCAAGTTTTGCCATTGGATTATATCACTGATAAGGAGTATCCAAAACTCCATAATAGAGCCGATAAATTGGATATGGATTTTTTCGAATTGCTTAGGACGATGGGGATTATTCATGAAGCGAATATATATATTTTTATGGTAAATGAGGATGGAACGGAAAAAGAGCAGGAGGGATTGATTGAGGTAGTGACATTAGATTGTCCGGATCTTGTGAAAGAATATCTTGTTTTGAGACAGGCGTTTGATAAAGGAAAGATGGAACTCCTATTTCCGGAAGATTGGGTGAATGCCCCGCAACAATTACGTTTTCTTTCTCGGGTAATCCTTGATTATCCGGAGAAATTAGAGGGAAAAAGTAATTTTTGGAAAGAAATTTTTGAGGGAAATCCAAAATCTGATTTTTCTGCATGGATATATAGTAATTTATTATTAGCTGTTACTGTACAATTCCCAGAATTGGGAGAGAAAACGGTGAAACGGTTAGAGGAATTGAGTGGTCAATTCCGGGAAAATGCGAGGATTGCAGCTGTATATGCAAAAGGTTTGTATGATTTGTCAGTGGAACAACCATTAAAAGAAGGCAGACAGAGTATAGATAAGTTGAAAGCTCTGTATGAAGAGTATGAGGGCAATGAGGAAGTAGCGATAGCATACGCAGTAGGTTTGTATGAGCTAACAGAGAAACAGCCGCTTGTAGAACGAGAGCAGAGTGTATCTAAGTTGAAAGTTCTGTATAAACAGTATGGTAGCAATAAGGAAGCATTATTTACATATGCAAATGGTTTGGTTAATCTGACAGCAGAACAGCCATTAGAAGAGCGTGAACAGAGTGTGGCCAGGTTGGCAGTTTTGCACGAACGATATAAGGACAACGAGGATGTAGCGCTTGCATATGCAAGTGGCTTGTGCAATTTAGTTCTGATACAGCCATTGAAAGAGGGCGGGCAGAGTATGGATAAGCTGAGAACTTTGCATGAACAGTATGATAGCAATGAGAAGTTGGCAGTTGTATATGCAAGTGGCTTGTGCAATTTAATGATAGAACAGTCATTGAAAGAAGGCGGGCAGAGTATGGATGAGCTGAGAAGCTTGCATGAACAGTATGATAGCAATGAGAAGATAACAATTGCATATGGAAACGGTTTGTACAATTTGAGCTTTAAACAGCCATTAAATGAATGTGAGCAGAGTGTAGCTAAGCTGAAAGTCCTGCATGAACAATATGATAGCAATGAACATATAACAATTGCATATGTAAAAGCTTTGCACAATTTGAGCTTGAAACAGCCATTAAAAGAAGGAGAGCAGAGTATAGCCAAACTGAGAACCCTGCATAAACAGTATGATAGAAATAAAGAGATAGAAACTTTATATGCAAATGCGTTAGAATTGTGGGAATTTCGTCTGAAGCATGCAGATGAAAACGAGGAGATTCAATTTATGCTGGATCATTATTATGATGAGCCTTCCAATTATGCAGGAAATTATCATCCTGTTCGTCTGAAATTGTAGAGAGCACAACTGTTGTGATGTTATTTGGTATAGTTCGTTATTAAATATTGTTTTGTGTCATTACCCCGACACAAGCAGGCCACGACTTGGGCAACCACAGCGAGAATCATAAAAATATGTCCCAGCTTTCCGACGAACAGTGTCAGGAAGAGCTGATGAAAGTACATACTAAGGTGCAGGAGCTTACCGGTTATGAGATGTGCC
>CAMWJC010000104.1 GCA_947174495.1 uncultured Lachnospiraceae bacterium
AAAACAAAATCAAAAATACCGGTAAGGCCATGACCACATGCGCCCTGTGTTTCCACGTGTTCTCAAGAAAACTCTTCATACCTCGCTAATTCCTCCCTTTAATTAAAAATAGTTTTTGCATTTATGTTATGGAAAGAGATAATCTGTTCCCCAAATGCCTCGCTTGGCTTTATATTTGTTTGACGGAATTTCCCTGAAACACCTCTCCGGCTACAATGATCTGTTCCGTTATCGTTGTTTTTGGGTGTTCAATCAAACTGATTAACTTGTCCGCCGCCTCACTGCCGAGACGCTTTGTATCCTGTATGACTGTAGCAAGCTTCGGTTCAAAATTTTTGGCAATTCCGATGCCGTCATACCCCGCTACTGAAATATCATCCGGCACCTTTAACCCCCTGGCCTGAATGGCTGCTATTCCTCCAAAACAGGCAAAGTCATCGGGATAAATAATACAGGTCGGTGGTTTCTTCAGTTCCAGAAGATGACCGGTTTCCGTGTATGCCCCCTGTGTATTGCGGTACGGTGCTTCACGGATATATGACGCCGGTACATTCAGCTTTAGTTCCTCACATGTCTTGTAAAAAGAAGACAAGCGACTTTGCGTAACCGCTGAATCAGCGCCATGTATATATGCAATTTTACGATGTCCCATTTCATATATGTAAGAGACAAGGTCTTTCATACCTTTTACATTATCAGAAACAATTGTACTTCTGTTATTAAATAAATGATCTATCGTCACAATCGGAATGTCACTTCTGACTAGTTCTCCGACCTCCGGATCCTCAAAGTCAACGCAAGCAATCACCACGCCATCAAATCTTCTGTACCGGGCATGTTCCAAATAGGACATCCTGCAGCTTCTATTCCGACAGCTATTAATAAAAGTAATGTCATAGCCTCTTTCTTCTGCGGCGTTCTTAAAACTGTCAAGAACATGTGCAAAATAGTCATGTGTAAGTCCACTCTGGCTTTCATCCGAAAACAAAACTCCGAGATTATATGTACGGTTAGTCTTTAATGTCTTCGCTGCCGAATTGGGAGCGTACCCCATTTGCTTTGCTACCTGCCTGATATGCGCACTGGTCTCTTTTCCTACATCTCTGTGTCCGTTTAATGCTTTACTGACTGTTGCTATGGACACACCACAAACTCCTGCAACATCTTTAATAGATACCATTTTTGCGAAATCCCCCACCATCAAGTCTGCGTACACTCTATTTAACAGTTCACCCAAGCCTGATGCCGACGAGCAATAGGTGCATATCATGTTTAAAAACTTAATCGTTTTCTGCCTTTTTAGTATATATCAGTTTTTATACTTTTGCAACATTTTTTGAATTTTATTTATGCAACATTTACAATTTCAGTAAACATCACCATATTTTCAAGCTTCTTTTCTGTAATAATCTATAAAATTATTGTATTTTCCTCTCTTTACGACAAAATGCGAACTTAAACGTTTTCTTCTATATTTATAGTGAAGCTATTATACCATAATATTTTTTCATCACACCCAAAACTCACCCCCTTCCGAAAAAATAAATCCTTTTTGTTTTTATATCTTCTGAAAATTTTGCACAACTTTTATATTGCGTTACGGGAATGTATTGTGTATAATTTTGATTACATGGAGAACTTAAACGTTTTCTGAACTTAATTCATTCTACATAATTATAATTTAAAAGGAGAAGGAACTATGAAATTTGGTTATTTTGATGATGCGAACCGTGAGTACGTGATCACCACCCCGAAGACACCGCTTCCCTGGATCAACTATCTGGGCTGCAAAGACTTTTTCAGCCTGATTTCCAACACATGCGGCGGTTACACATTTTATAAGGACGCAAAGCTGCTCCGCCTGACCCGTTATCGTTACAATGATGTACCCGGTGACGTAAACGGTAAATACTTCTATATTAAAGATGGCGATTCCGTATGGAACCCCGGATGGCAGCCCACCAAAACCGAGCTGGACTCTTATGAATGCCGCCACGGCATCGGTTACAGCCGCTTTACTTCTTCTAAAAATGGTGTTAAGGCTTCCGTACTTACTTTTGTTCCTATGGATGACACCTGCGAGATCAGCCAGCTTCAGCTTACCAACGGCTCTTCCGAGACCAAAGAGATATCTGTCTTTTCTTATGTTGAGTGGTGCCTTTGGAATGCAGATGATGACAGCCGGAATTTCCAGCGTAATTACAGCACCGGCGAGGTTGAGGTAATTGATTCTACAATTTTCCACAAGACCGAATACAGAGAGCGCCGTAATCATTATGCTGTTTATTCTGTTAACACTAAGGTTGACGGCTTTGACACCAGCAGAGACGCTTTTCTCGGCGCATACAGAGGCGCGGACAAACCGGAAGCTGTTGAAAACGGCGCCTGCACAAATTCCGTTGCACACGGCTGGTCACCGATCGCATCCCATCAGCTGAATGTTTCCCTGGCTCCCGGCGAAACAAAGTCCTTCGTATTTGTTCTCGGTTACATTGAGAATCCTGAGGATGAAAAGTGGGAATCCAAGGGCATTATTAATAAGAAGCCTGCATATGCAATGCTTGACAAATACAAAACAGATGCCGATGTTGAAAAAGCATTTGGCGAGCTGAATGAATACTGGCAGAACCTCCTTGCAAAATATACCATTAAGTCTTCCAACGACAAGGTTGACCGTATGGTAAATATCTGGAACCAGTATCAGTGTATGGTAACCTTCAATATGTCACGTTCCGCTTCCTATTATGAATCCGGTATCGGACGCGGCATGGGCTTCCGTGATTCCTGTCAGGATCTTTTAGGTTTTGTACATCTGATTCCTGACCGTGCAAGAGAAAGAATTATTGACATCGCATCCACTCAGTTCCAGGACGGTAGCGCTTATCATCAATATCAGCCTCTTACCAAAAAAGGCAACTCCGATATCGGAAGCGGTTTTAACGATGATCCTTTATGGCTCATTGCAGGAACCAGCGCTTACGTAAGAGAAACCGGCGATACCTCCATCCTGACCGAGATGGTTCCTTTTGACAACGATGCATCCGTGGCAACACCACTGATGGATCACTTAAAACGTTCCTTTGACTATATTGTCAACCACAAAGGACCTCACCAGCTTCCGCTTATTGGACGTGCAGACTGGAATGACTGTCTGAATCTGAACTGTTTCTCAGAGCATCCCGGCGAATCCTTCCAGACCTTTGGTCCCAGCGAAGGTCCTGTTGCCGAATCCGTATTTATCGGCGGTATGTTTGTAAAATATGGTGAGGAATACGCACAGTTATGTGAGCTTATGGGTGATCAGGCAGAAGCTGACAGAGCCCGTGAAGAAGTAAAGCTCATGAATGCAGCTGTCCTCAAAGACGGCTGGGACGGTGAGTGGTTTGTCCGTGCTTATGATGCATACAGCCAGAAGGTTGGTTCCAAGGAATGCGAGGAAGGTCAGATTTACATTGAGCCCCAGGGCTTCTGCGTACTTGCCGGTATCGGTGTTGAAGAAGGACATGCTAAGAAAGCTCTTGACTCCGTAAAGGAAAGACTGGATACCAAGTACGGCGTCATGATCCTTCAACCTGCCTATACCAAATACCATCTGGAGCTTGGTGAAATCTCCTCTTATCCGCCCGGATATAAGGAGAATGCAGGTATCTTCTGTCACAATAATCCCTGGATCTCTATTGCAGAGACCGTAATTGGACGAGGCGACCGCGCTTTCGAGGTATATCAGAAGACATGCCCTGCTTATGTAGAAGATATCAGCGAGATTCACAGAACCGAGCCATATGTATACTCACAGATGGTTGCCGGTGCTGACGCATATATCCCCGGCGAGGCCAAGAACAGCTGGCTTACTGGTACCGCTGCATGGACATTTGTAAATATTTCCCAGTACATTCTGGGTGTATATCCCACTCATAAGGGATTAAGTGTAAATCCTTGTATCCCTAAGAACTTTGGCGATTTTGAAATCACCAGAAAGTTCAGAGAAGGAACCTACAACATTAAGGTGGTTAATCCTGACAAGGTTGAAAAAGGCATCAAGAGCCTTACGGTTGACGGTGCACCCGTTGATGGCTGCGTAATTCCTTACGTAAAAGGTAAAGAAAACTACGATGTAGTCGTTACCATGGGATAATTATTAGATAGTATTATACGGAAGGATCTATCCGGGTCATCCGGAAACCGATCCTTTCCGTACCATAAACGTACGAAAACACATCCTTATGCTATGATGATGTTACACATGCTAATACCACATGTGAAACAAAAGCAGAAAGGATGTGTTTTTTTATGCCCGTATACAAAAATCAAAAGCGTAATTCATGGTATTGTAGTTTTTACTACAGGGACTGGAACGGAACTCACAAAAGAAAAAAGAAAGAAGGGTTTCCAACCAAAAAAGCAGCAAAGGAATATGAAGCTGCTTTTTTGGCATCCAAAAGTGGAAACTGTAATATGCTTTTTCGGTACATGGCTGAACTTTATCTGGAAGATTGTCTCAGCCGCTGCAAAACAACTTCTTATTATGAAAAAGAGAGTTTAATCCGCAGTAAAATCATTCCCAGTTTTGGCAATATGAATATATCTGAAATCCGTCCTTCTTCCATCAGACTTTGGCAAAATGAACTTCTGACGGCCCGCAAGCCAAACGGCTGCCCATATTCGCCTACCTATCTGAAATCCATCAGTGTTCAGTTGTCCGCTATTTTTAATTATGCAGTAAAATACTATGGTCTTTCTCAAAATCCAGCTCTTCTTTGCGGCAGCATTGGTCAGAAAAAAGCGTCTCCCATGGGATTTTGGACTTTGGAGGAATTTAATCTCTTTTTAGGTTCTTTGCATGGCAATCAACTTGCGCAGACTATTTTCCAGATTTTGTTCTGGACCGGAATCCGCTCCGGAGAACTTCTTGCACTGTCTGCCGAAAGCTTTGATTTTTCTAAACGTCTTCTCCACATTGATAAAAATTATTGCCGACTTCATAAAGAAGATGTTTTCCTGACGCCCAAAACACCCAAAAGCAAGCGTGCAATTGCACTTCCCGCTTTTTTGTGCCATCAGATTCAGGAATATATTTCTACGCTCAGTCCAGACACATCGAAAGAACGTTTATTTCCGGTATCTAAATATTACCTCACTTCACAGTTGAAACAAGGCTGTATGAATTCCGGCGTTCGGCAGATCCGGCTTCATGATCTGCGTCATTCTCATGCCAGCCTGCTAATTGAATTGGGAGCCTCTCCTTTGCTGATCTCTGAAAGGCTGGGACATGAAAAAGTAGAAACCACTTTACAGATCTATTCTCATCTTTATCCCAATAAGCAGGCCGCTGTTGCCGACCTGCTTGATAATATTCACAATAGTACGCTTTCCGTACTATAATGCCATCTCATTCTCTGAATTCCCTCTTTTTATCAGTAAAACTCCCATGAATTTATTAAAGGGAGGAATTAGTAAGCTATGAAGAGTTTTTTTGAAAACACATGGAAACACAGGGCGCATGTGGTCATGGCCTTACCGGTATTTTTGATTTTGTTTT
>CAMWJC010000105.1 GCA_947174495.1 uncultured Lachnospiraceae bacterium
GATAAGTAAAAGCTGAATGAGGACACTTTTTTTGCCTCATCTTCCCTTTCCTCACCCAGAAGCCGTGATATCAGCGCACCTCCGCCGATGCCTGTCAATCCTGCAAGTGACAGGCAGATATTGAACACCGGCAGAATCAGAGAAGCGCCCGCCACCATATAAGGATTATTCGTCCTTCCAAGATAAAAGGTATCAGCCATATTGTAGATCAGAACAATGATCTGGCTGAATATGGTCGGTAAAGCCATTTCCTTTACCGCCTTTGGTACAGGCAGGGTTTCAAAGATTTCTTTACTATTTACTTTTGCCATTGTTTGAAAATGCTTTTCTTTCAAACTTTTCACTCTCCTCAATGCATTGCTATATGTTTAATATATTGATTCATATTTAACACTGAATTGTTTCCGTGTCAACAAAATCATTAAATTTAAGAAGTATATCGGAATTGCCCTGCTCCGCTCTCACCTAATATTTCTTAACAGGAAATATCTTTAATTTTTCTTTAGATTGTGCTATTCTTAATTTGTAATGAGTGTCGATGCTCACTAAAGAAAGGGTTGAAAGAATGAAAAATAAAATCGGCTTTAAAGTATATGCTGCATTAGCTATTCTCGCAGTTTTATATGTAGCGACGGTCTTGTTGGACGTAATGGCATTAGGAGTCATCCGTGAATATAACAACAATCTTGGCAATGTGTATCTGAAATTGGAGAAATCAATCGGTGATACAGCCTCGGCTTATCAGCAGGTTCAGTTATATGCTAATCTGATCTATCTTAAGAAAGACACAGAGCAGAGGGAAACGCTGACAGGACAGCTTCATGATGCGATACAGAATACGGACAGCTATATGGATGAGATATACAGATTAAGTTCAGAGTCTGGTGATGCAGAATTATCTGCCGCTTACGAAACCTATCAAAATGTCATGAATGTCTTTTTGGATTATTCCAACCAGATTTATGATAAAGCAGCAGCTGGTGATGATGACGGAGTCTGGGATATGGTGAATAATATCCTTTCCGTGAAGACACCGGTAGAAGAAGCCAAGAATGCATATGAAAATCTTGTGACGGAAAAAGCTGATAACGCCATGACACACAGTGAGACTAAGATTAATGGTACTGCCACCTTTGATTATATTCTTATCGCTGTCTTTATTTTAATTGCAGGTATTACGACAATGAATGTTTCCCGTACGGTAGTGAAACCTGCGAAAGTATCGGGTGCGGCACTAACGGGAATCACGAATAAGATCGATGCCAATGAGGGAGATCTGACAGAAAGAATACCTGTTTCTACGCGCGATGAAATTGGACAGATGGCTTCCGGTATTAATCATTTTATAGAACAGCTTCAAGGTATTATAAGAAAGTTGAAAGAAGAATCTGCCAATATGGAGAAGTCCGTACAAAGCGTTATGGGTCAGATCACGGATTCGAACGAAAATGTTAATAACGTATCAGCTACAATGGAAGAAATGGCCGCAAGTATGGAGGAAATAGCGGCTACACTTGGTCAGCTTTCAACAGGCAGCAATGAAGTATTAAATGAGATACAGCAGATGGACAACCGCGTTAAAGATGGTGTCGAGCTGGTTCGGAATATTAAAGAACATGCGGGTACAATGTACAGTAAAACTTTAGAAGGTAAAAAGAACACATCCAATACCATCGAAACGATTCGTGCAAACCTGCAAAAGGCATTGGCGGACAGTCAAAGCGTTAAGCAAATCAATGGAATGACAGAGGAAATTCTGGCAATCACCAGCCAGACCAATCTATTGTCACTCAATGCATCCATTGAAGCCGCGAGAGCCGGAGAAGCTGGTAAGGGATTTGCCGTTGTGGCAGACGAAATCAGAGGACTTGCAGACAGCAGCACACAAACTGCAAATAATATCCAGAACATCAGCGACATTGTAACCGAAGCAGTCTCGAGATTGGCCGGGAATGCAGAAGAAATACTTAAATTCATTGATGAGAACGTAATGAAAGATTATGATGATTTTGTACAAGTTGTAGAACAGTATGAAAAGGATGCAGATAATGTCAATGAGATTTTTGAAGTGTTTGCATCCAATACGACCGATATTAATCAGACAATGGAAGCAATGAATACAGGAATCAATGATATTTCCATTGTAGTGGAAGATAATGCGCAGGGCGTTACAAACGTTGCGGATAGTGTAGTGACTTTGGCGTCAGCAATTGGAGCGATTCAAGATGAAACAACAGGTAATCAGGAAATTTCCAGACGTCTGAATGTAGAGGTTAACCGTTTTAAGCAAGTCTGATATGACCAATGGATATAAACTTATAGTTTCTGCCTGCAGAAATATAAATAATAAAAAGTATATTAATAAACATTATTAAATCCGATGCTTTCGACTTGAAAACATCGGATTTTTTTAATTTTGGTTCTTTCTAACGACCGTTACTCTTTAAAAAATCATCAACTTCAGCTTTGGATGGCATTACACGCAGCGCACCTTTCTTCGTTGTGATAATGGATGCTGCCGCATTTGCAAATACCAACATCTGCTTTAATTTTTCCTCATCCAGATTATCAATACCGTATTCCAAAACAAAGTTTAGGCAGCATGCCCCAAAGGTATCTCCTGCCCCCGTGGTCTCGATTGTATTCTCCTGCAAAAACGGAGCGGCTTCTACTCTCAGGTCTTTGTAATAAGCCCTGCTTCCCTCTCTCCCCATGGACAGCAGAATCAACGGCACATCATACATCTCTTTCAGGCGGCAGATTCCTTCATCAAAATCCTCTTCACCGGTGTACCATTGAATTTCATTATCGGATATTTTCAATATATCACAATTTGATAACCCATAGGCAGTCTGCTCCTTTGCTTCCTCCAAAGACTTCCAGAGCGGAGGTCGCAGATTTGGGTCAAAAGAAATAAGCGCACCGTTTTTCTTTGCCAAAGCCACCGCTTTCTTAGTAGCCATCCTCACCCCTTCATGAGTCATGGATAAAGTACCAAAATGAAAAAGCTTTGAGTCAGCAATCAAATTTTCCGGAATTTCATGTTCCGTTAGCATCATGTCCGCTCCGGGATTACGATAAAAAGAAAAATCCCTGTCGCCATCCGGCAGCGTATGCACCATAGCAAGAGTAGTATGTACTTCTTCATCCATCAGCAGATGGTCAGAATCTATTCCAACCTCTTTAATAGCACTTTTTAACTGTTCTCCGAAGAAATCCTTTCCTACTTTGCCTATAAACGCAGTTTTACGTCCCAGTTTTGCCAACATCGCAAGTACGTTACATGGCGCCCCTCCGGGGTTTGCTTCAAACAACGGATTCCCCTGACCGCTCATACCGTTTTCCGTAAAATCAATCAACAATTCACCCATAGCAGTTACATCATATACTTTCATGGTTATTCCTCCCTGTTTAATGCAATATTATCATCACCGTATACACTGCACCCTAAAGACCGCTATATTATATCATATTTTACAACATCCATATTAACCAGACCACTTGATAAGAATAAAATTCCTTCTGCCGTCTGGTCTGTGTATATCGTTGCTGAAAGCACCTGTTCTCCATCATTCACAAACAGTTCGGCGCTGAAACGGTCTAATATCAGCCGCATTCGGATTCTTCCGTTCTGATGTCTCACAAGGCTTCGGCGCTGATGGATTACCGCTCTTCTGGAACCGGAAAACTTACGGTCAATCTTGAGAATTGAATCGTGGGGGTGGAAGCTGACAGATGTATAATAATCCGCATCCTGTGCAAAACGCACCGCAAATTTCTGATAAACATTACTGTCATCAACCGAACGAATCTCAAGTTCCATATCTATTTTCCGCCCCTTGATACCATTTAATCGAAGCGTATCAGTAAAGGTAACATCCATGTAACGCACTTCATTCTTGCGCATAGCTTCCAATTCTCGAACTGGTGTTTGGTATAGACGTCCGTTTTTTATTGAAAGTTCACGAGGCAGACTCATCTGTCCGAACCATGATGTCTGAATCGTAGACGGGTTACAGGTATCCCAATTCTGCAGCCAGCCGATCATAATGCGTCTGCCATCGGGTGTAAGCATCGTCTGCGGTGCATAGAAATCAATTCCGTAATCTATTGCCTGATTGCGCTCTTCTACGAAATTTTTATTCTCTTCATCATAGTTCCCGATTATGCAGACGGTTCCGTTTCCGTTGTGGTATTCAAACCCCTGAGGCAGCATATCCTGTGGGCTCACTATCAGAATCTGCTTTCCATCCAGCTCAAAAAAATCAGGACATTCCCACATTCTTCCATAACGCCACTTATTAGAACACAATATCTTATGGAATTTCCAATCAAAGCCATCGGGGCTTTCAAACAATAAAATCTGACCGCTGCCATCAGCAGGCCGGTTTCCAACTACAGCATAGTAGCTGCCATCACTACCCTGCCATACCTTGGGATCACGAAAATCAAACCGGCTGCTGCCTTCCGGCAGATCCTCTTCTGTTAATACAGGATTCCCTGCATATTTCTCATAATTGATACCGTCCCCGGTTGCAATACACTGCCTTTGAACCTCGCAGACACTGCCATCCTCCTGTGTTTCTTTTACCACACCGGTATACATGAGTAACTGCTTTCCATCGGGGAGCGTAACCGCGCTCCCCGAAAAGCAGCCATCTTTATCATATGCTTCATCCGGAGCTAAAGCCGCCGGAAGATATTCCCAGTGAAGCAGATCACTGCTCACTGCATGCCCCCAGTGCATAAGCCCCCAATGGGAATCATATGGATAATACTGGTAAAAAAGATGGTATTTTCCATCATAAAACGAAAAACCATTTGGGTCATTCATCCAGCCAACGCGCGGGCTCAAATGAAAAGCCGGTCTTTCCTGTTCTTTAATGCCTTTCTCAAATGTCTCCTCATAATCCCTTGCCTCACGCAAAATCTGACTTGTCATGACAATAACCATTCCTTTCTCTCAGCCTGCTTATTCGTAGAAAGCATCCAGATACTTCTGGAAAATAGAAAGATATTCATCCAATCCATAAGCATCTAATTTCTTTATATATTCGTTCCAATCATTATCTGTACATCCGTCCATGATCCATCTCGAACGGCACTCGCTGATATACGAATAGATATCAGGGTTCAAAACAGAAAGTCTGTCCGTATCCTCTCTGCTCATAAATACATTCGGATACACATACTCTGTGTGCATATCTGGTGTGAAATATTCTTCGATCCAGTCCATACGATATTTAGCATCATCCGGGCAAGTGACATACACACCATAATATTCATCAAGAACAGCCAGCGGACCATTAACAGATTCCGCTTCTCTTACTTCCACCGGAGATGCGTCCCCAAGTTCGGCGTGTTTTAACATCGGTTCTCCCGCATCGTTAGTTCCCATCTCAAAGATATCGAAATCATCATCTTCTCCGTAAGTTCCCCAGTTATTCTGAGGAGACTGTAGTGGAGCGTACATCTGATCCAGCCATGC
>CAMWJC010000106.1 GCA_947174495.1 uncultured Lachnospiraceae bacterium
TGGAATAAATGTTACTATTAGAAGGGAAATGGGGAGAGATATTGACGGTGCCTGCGGTCAGCTTCGCAGAAGACAAAAGGCACTGAAGGAGGTAACAACGTGATACGAGCCTTTTCTGTCACAGATATAGGGAAAAAGCGAAAACTAAATCAGGACTATGTTTATGTTTCAGAGACTCCTATAGGGAATCTTCCTAACTTGTTTATTGTGGCTGATGGAATGGGAGGACACAATGCAGGAGATTATGCGTCCAAGTGTACGGTGGAAACGATTATTCGGGAAGTTCGGGGATGCTTTGAAAAGAATCCGGTTCGCATTTTAAGTAAGGCGATACGCATTGCCAACGATCAGATCCGAAAGAAGGCAGGGGAAGATGAGAGTCTTTCGGGAATGGGGACTACGGTAGTAGCAGCAACCTGTCTGGGGCATTATCTTCAGGTAGCCAATGTAGGGGACAGTAGGTTATATATTATCGGTAGTGAGATCAGACAGATTACCACAGACCATTCTCTTGTGGAGGAGATGGTGCGGATGGGCGGTATTGATCGGAAGGCGGCGAGAAACCATCCGGATAAGAATATTATTACCAGAGCAATCGGCGCATTAGATACGGTAGAGATAGACTTTTTTCATGAGGAGCTAAAGCCGGGGGAACTGGTGTTGCTATGTTCAGACGGGCTCACCAATATGCTGGAGGATGAGGAAATCGGCGCTATCCTAAGAGAGCCGGTATCCATGGAAGAAAAAGCGCAAAGACTGATAGAAGCCGCCAATGACAACGGAGGCAAAGATAATATTACGGTGATCATCATTGATGCGTTTGCCAGAGAATGATGCGAAAACATGGTTGGATGGAGATGAATTATGATTAAAATCGGAATGATAATCGGAGATCGGTACGAAATATTGGAAAAAATCGGCACGGGCGGGATGTCGGATGTATATAAGGCAAAGGATCATAAGCTGAATCGCTTTGTGGCTGTAAAGGTTCTGAAACAGGAATTTTCAGAAAATGCAAATTTCGTATCTAAATTTAGAATAGAAGCTCAGGCGGCAGCAGGGCTGATGCATCCGAATATTGTAAATGTATACGATGTAGGAGAGGAGAATGGAATCTACTATATTGTAATGGAATTGGTAGAGGGAATCACTCTCAAAAAATATATCGAAAAGAAGGCAAGGCTGTCAGTTAAGGAGGCGGTCAGCATTGCTATTCAGGTGAGCATGGGAATCGAAGCAGCTCATAACAATCATATTATTCACAGAGACATCAAACCCCAGAATATTATCATATCCAAAGAAGGCAAGGTTAAGGTTACGGATTTCGGTATTGCCAAGGCGGCAACCAGCAATACGATTACTTCTAACGTAATGGGGTCTGTTCATTATACATCTCCGGAACAGGCAAGAGGCGGATATTCGGACGAAAAGAGCGATATTTATTCGCTGGGTGTGACGATGTTTGAGATGCTCACGGGCAGAGTGCCCTTTAACGGTGAGACAACGGTGGCTATCGCTATTAAGCATATTCAGGAGGAAATGCCTTCTCCCAGAGAATATGTGTCTGAGATTCCGGTGAGTGTGGAACAGATTGTATTTAAGTGTTGTCAGAAGAGTCCCGACAGGCGTTACCAGTCTATGGGGGAACTGATCACGGATTTGAAACGTTCTCTGATGACTCCGGATGAGGATTTTGTCAAGGTGGTCGATCCGGATGAGGATGGTTCCACTAAGGCAATCAGCGACAGCGAAATGGAAAGGATTAAAAAGCAGTCCCATAAACGGGATGCCATGGAAGAAGCAATGCACCTTCGAACGGAAAAGGAAGTAAAGAAGAGTGCAAAGCAGAGCGCAAAGAAACCCGTCAAAAAGACGTATGTGGTGGAGGAAGAACCAGAAACAGAAGAAGATGATGACGAGTACGAATATGTATATGAATACGAGTACGAGTACGAAAATGACGATGAGGATGACGATGATGATGAGGATGAATATGAACCGAAGATGGAAAGAATCACTACGATCCTTGCGGTGATTGCAGCGATCCTTATTGGTTGTATTGTCCTTTTCCTGGTGGGAAGAGCAGTCGGCGTTTTTGACTTCGGCAAAGAAACGGAGACCGAAGAAGAGCAGGAAGAAGAAAAGCCCAAAGTTGAAATGATCACAGTTGTAGGCAAAAATGTTGATGAAGTGAAGGTTTCACTTTTGAATATCGGATTGACTCCGGAGATCGAATATCAGGAAAGCTCTGAATATGATCAGGGCATTGTAATGAAAGCAAGTGTAAAGCCTGGAGAGATGATTGAGGAAGGCAGTAACGTGGTTATTACCGTCAGCGCCGGATCGGAAGGGGTAGAGGTACCTGACGTGGTAGGGGTATCCGAAGCGGAGGGAACTGCCGAATTAGGTAAGAAGGGTTTTGTAGTCAATAAAACAGAAAATTATGATGAATACATTGCAGCAGGCAATATCATCAGCCAGTCTCCTAAGGCAGGTGAGAAAGCTCCCAGCGGTGCAGCAGTGACCATTACCATCAGTCTTGGAAAGGACACGGAAAAAGTCAGAGTGCCGGATCTGATGGGAAGATCAGAGGAAGAGGCCATGGCGGTTTTGGTGGAAGGCGGCCTTCAGCTTGGGGTGGTCTCCGAGGTAAACAATGAAAATACGGATCTGACAGGACTGGTATGTTATCAAAGCTATTCCGTAGGCTCTTATGTGGAGGCGGGTACCAAGGTCGATATCAGCATCAGCCTGGGACCTATTCAGTCTACCTTTAAGTTTACGGATGCCATTACGGCTCCTACTGGGGAAGAAGATCCGAACTTCCGGGGAGGAACTCTTGTTACGGTAACATTGATGGCGGATGATGGAACCCAGCTTTTGAGTACACAGACTAGTTCTTTCCCTATTGAACAGCAGAATATTACTGGAATTAAGTCCCAGACAGGATATATTCTTTATCAATACGTGAATGTGATACAGGCGGCAAGTGTTGGTGAAGATGGCGTGGAGAGCGGCGATGGCGTTTCGGAGTCCAAGGAGGTCCGCCGTCCGGTTACTTTTGTGGCAGAATAGAGACTGCGAATAGAAGATATATGGAGGGGTGTTTTTGCAGGGGAAGATCATTAAGGGAATAGCCGGATTTTATTATGTGTATACCAATTTGGGACTGATAGAATGCAAGGCAAAGGGAATCTTCAGAAAAGACGGGATAAAACCGCTGGTCGGTGACAATGTAGAGATTGAAATTGTGGATGAGGCGGATCACACAGGAAATATTGTTAAGATTCTTCCAAGGAAAAATGCGCTGATCCGACCGGCATGTGCCAACGTGGATCAGTCGCTGGTGATTTTTGCAATTGTAAAGCCAGATCCCAATTACAATCTTTTGGACCGTTTTTTGATTTCCATGGAAAAGCAAAATCTTCCTTCCGTAATCTGTTTTAATAAGAAGGATATTGCCTCCAAAGAAGAACAGGATGAACTTATGGCAGCATACAGCGGATGCGGATATCGGGTGTTTTTCGTAAGCGGGGCAAAGAGTCAGGGAATCGAGGAGATTCGAAGCTGCCTTGCCGGAAAAACAACCGTGCTTGCAGGACCAAGCGGCGTAGGAAAATCCACGATCATTAATGCACTTTATCCGAAAGCGAACATGGAGACCGGCGAAATCAGCCGTAAAATTGAGAGAGGAAAGCATACCACAAGGCATGCAGAGCTGTTTGCACTTTCAGAAGATACCTTTATCATGGATACACCGGGATTTACATCGCTGAGTCTGGGGGACATGGAGAAGGAAGAATTACAGGGGTTTTATCCGGAATTTGCCAGATACGAAAAGGACTGCCGCTTTGGCGGATGCGCCCATTTAAGTGAGCCGGTATGCGGGGTAAAGGATGCATTGTCCAGGGGAGCAATCAGCAGAGTGCGGTATGGTAACTATTCGATCTTATATGAAGAATTGAAAAACCGAAAGAAATATTGATCCGATAAGTATTCAGGCAACAGATACAGATAACATGTATATCAAATACGAAGGAGATTACAGAATGGAATTACATAAGCTAAGTTCAAATGTCAACAAGAGAGCTGGTTTGTCGATTCGGAGAATTATCTTCGGATTATGTTTATTAGCTGGGATAATAGTGCTTGCTATTATTATTTCCTATACAATTAAAGATAATAGCAAGCAGGTGCAATTATATAGTTCGCAGATAGATAATACAATGTCAGAAAAAATGGCATTTATCAATACTGTTGCAACAGGGGCTTCTTCTGAAATGACAGGTTTAGATTATTATGCGTATGTGGATGCGATGGTGGAACAGTATGATGATGTATCGGCAGTATATGTTTGCGTAAAGCAGGACGATGTGATCTATTCAGATGGAATTATGACCTATATGTCAGGCGGATGGCTGCCGGGAGAAGATTTTGTAGTGTCTGAGCGTGCATGGTATTTGGGCGCAGTAAATACGCAGGGTGTTTATGTGGCAGAGCCATACGTAGATGAACAATCTGGAAATATCTGCATCACTCTTTCGAAAGCGATATATAGAGATGGTTCCCTCATTGGTGTAGCCGGAATGGATATGTATATGGATGATCTGGTTGCATTGATTGAAAATTCTTACAATGGCGGGGATTATGTGTTTTTAGTATCAAAGGAAGGGATCATTTTAACACATCCGGATGAAGATATTGCACTCAGCAATGAAAAAAGTACGGCAATATCAGATGCTTTGAACGGAAAATACAAAAGCGTATATGAAAATAAGTTAGCAACAAGATTAATTTGGGACTATAGTGGTGGATTGAAATTTGCTATCTGTAACATTGCAAATACAACAGAATGGAATGTGATAGCTGTGATCTCACTTACATGGATAATCGTGGTAGTTGTTTTGATTATTATATTGACAGTCGTTTTGGGTTTTGTTTTGGGGCAATGGGCAAAGCGGCAACTGAACAATGGAATCAGCCCGATGTTTTCACCGCTTGAAGAACTGGCAGCAAATG
>CAMWJC010000107.1 GCA_947174495.1 uncultured Lachnospiraceae bacterium
TTGCGGACAAACGGTTTTCAAGACCGCCTCGTTATGACCACTTCGATACCTCTCCAAGTCGCACGCTTTTTGGTAACGCAATGATTATTCTAGCAAATCAGTTTGAACGTGTCAACACTTTTTTCATCTTTTTTTATTCTCTTTTTTATTCTCTTTTTTCTCCGTCTGTCTTCAGCATCTGCAAACTACCAATTATCACTCTCTTTACAGAACAGCTCTGCAATTTTCATATCCTCCGGTGTTGTAATCTTCATATTCTCATAAGATCCCTCCACCAGCCTCACTTTATGACCAGTAAAGCTTTCCACCACCATAGCATCATCTGTCACGGAAATTCCTTTACTCAAAAACTCCTGCTCTTGCTCCAGAAGCTGCTCATATGCATTTTGGATCAGAGAATATTCAAACACCTGAGGCGTCTGAATCATCCACACAAGTCTCCGATCCGGTGTCTGCTCAATAAATCCATTTTCATCTGCAATTTTAATTGTGTCCTTGACCGGCATCCCCGCAACGCAGGCACCATGCTCTGTCACGCACGCAAAAAGACGGGATAACAGTTCCTGCGTGATCATCGGCCTTGCCCCGTCATGAATAAACACAAAATCGCAATCCTGTGCATTTCGCAGACCAGCCGCCACAGAGTGATACCGTTCCTTCCCGCCTTCTGCAATATATCTTACTTTATCAAACCCATACCGCTCAACGATCTCCTTCCGGCAATACTCCACATCCCCGGCAGAAACCACTAAGATAATCTCATCAATGAAACTCTCCTGAAAAGCCTTCAGAGAATAATACACTACCGGCTTACCATCAAGTAGCATATACTGCTTCTTGGTGTTGCTTTCCATCCTTTTTCCGCTTCCTGCTGCAAGTACGATTGCTGCAGTTCTTTTTTCTTTTTTCATCATGCCAGTTCTCCCAATTTCAGGTTCGACACTGCATTTAATGCCGCACACCTTTCAAATGCTCATAATAGGCGGAAGTGCTAATCATTGCCGCACTCTGAAAGGAAGCCTCCACGTCATCTCTTGTTCATCCAATAATCTCATATTCCCCATAATCCTTTCCGTTTTGTACTACTGCTGCCGTCATTTCATCACAAGAGCTTTCCACTGCCAGTATCTGTATATCCTTATCCATCACTCAATACCCATACCTTCCACCTGGCTTATGCTTGACATTTTCATAAAAATCATTCAGCTTTACTCTTCCTGATCTTCTGGCTGCCAACCATAAATTTTCCAATGTCCGTTATCATCTCTGCGAAGCAGAAAGATTTCGTTTGCAAAACTAAGATGGGTTCCCGTCCTTAAAGTAAACTCAACATAAAGCCTTGCCCAACTATATCCGTCCTGTGTAAAAAAATCCACATCTGTGCTAGATGGCAGGCTGTAACTGGATACAACCGTATTCTGGTCTTTGAACTGCGCAATGTCCCATCGCAGATCCTCTACATATTGCTCCTGCGATTTATTTGCAATCAGTTCATCATCGTACAATTCCTGTATCTTCATTGCAAGCTGGTAGAATTCCTCCTCCGTATACTCTTCACTATAAAAGCACTGGGTGAGTTCTCCAAAGTACTTTAAAACTTCCCTGGGAGAAGGCGGATAATTCTTATCCAGATTCCGCATCAATATTTCCTGCACTACTCCAATCTGTGTATCTTCGTCTGTGTCTTTACCTTTTCGTACAGATAAGTAGAAAAAATATCCCAGTATCAATCCGATCAAAATAAGTCCTATCACAAAAACTTTTATTCCGCTCCTGCCGTCTCTTCCTTTCATCTTCCTTCTCCTTCCTTAATAGTTTCTATTATGATATTTTATTCCTCATCCTCAAACATAAGCTCCACCGTCTTCCCGTCCCGGCAAACCTCTGCACCCGGAAAGATTTTTCTTACCGCCGGAAGATATTCATCCGGTCTGTTTAAAGAAGGGCTATAATGGGTCAGCCACAATTTCGGGACCTCAGCCCGCCTTGCAAGCTCTGCCGCCTCGTAAAAAGTCATATGCTTATTTTCTTTCGCCTTTAACTTTTTATCCGGTTCCCCATACATTCCCTCACAGATAAACAAATCCGATCCGGTTGCATGCTTTACAATTCCTTCTGTGGGCCTGGTGTCTGTGCAGTATGTCACCTTGATTCCCTTTCTGGAGGGGCCCAACACCATTTCCGGCACAAGTGTCATATTTTCGGTTTCTATTGTTTCGCCGCGTTGCAGACGGTTCCAGTACTTCTTTTCAATTCCCAACTCGACAGCTCTGTCTACCTGGAATTTACCAGTTCGGTCAATGCATATACTGTATCCATAACAGGGAACATTGTGATTTACTTTAAATGCCTCAATCCGAAATCCGTCAAAATGTATCACATGCTCCTGCTCCGCTAATTCCAGGCAATCGATCACAAACGGAAGCTCCGGCGCAATAATTCGAAGCGATGCTACTACTCTGGAAAGTCCCTTTGGTCCCACCAAAAGCAGCGGCTCTGTCCGCTCTGCATTCCCCATAGTGAGAAGCATGCCCGGCAGTCCGCTGATATGGTCTGCATGAAAGTGGGTAAAACAGATAACATCAATAGGTTTGGGGCTCCAGCCCTTTTCCTTCATAGCAATCTGTGTCCCTTCCCCACAATCGATCAATATGCTTTGTCCGTTATATCTGGCCATCATGGATGTCAGCCACCGATAAGGAAGCGGCATCATTCCGCCGGTTCCCAACAAGCAAATATCCAGCATAATTCCTCCAATATTTGCTTTGTCTATTCCAGCTTCACCGGCCAGGCTTTTTCTTAGAGCAGTTCTTTTACTTCCTCCTCTTCAACCGGAATGACAAAGCTTTTAATCATTTTATCATAACATTCCTCGCAGAGATCAAAAGAATGTTTTACTCCATCTTTATTACTGAAATAGCCAAAGAGATTATTCCCCTGAAAATATCCTTCCTTAACAATACCACTCTCCACTGTCAGTTCCTTTCCGCATCGATTGCAGACTACTTTGGAAAGAATCTGTCTATTTTCATCCGTATAATTTCTCATAATCTTATCCTCCTCTTATACAATAAAAGTTTGATCTTCTTTGTCGAAATCAAAAATTTTTTGATTAAAATCGTTGATTTCTGTATTCTATTATACATAAAAGAAAAATAAGAAACAGTGGTAATTCTTCCATGCTCTGCCTATCTTTTCCACATAATCAGAGCATCCTCCTTTGGCCTATCATAGAAGCCGGGTCTGACCCCCTCCCCCTGAAAACCAAAACCTTCATATAACCTGATTGCCGGAAGATTACTGCACCTTACTTCCAGTGTACAATCACCGATTCCGTTTGCCATAGCCTCCTTTAGCATATAATCCATCAATTTTTTTGCTATACCTTGTCTTCTGTACTTGGGCGAAACTACAACATTTGTGATTTCTCCCTCACCGACAATATTCCGAATACCGCAGCATCCTACGATTTCTCCCTCATATTCCGCCACATAATAATAAGCATAATCCGCTTCTACCATTTCCAGAAAATCTTCCGCCGACCAGGGCATGGAAAATACTTCCTGTTCGATTATACTTGCCGCTTCTACATCAGCAGCTTCCATTTGTCTGATGATCACCTTCATACTCTTTTTCTCTCTTTTCCCGCTCTGCCTGTCTCTTCTGCCGTTAACTGCGGATCTTTACTTTCTTTGGCGGCATATGAGTTGATATCATCTTTATAACCGCCGTAGTGTTTTGCTTAAGATCCTTTCTTGGAAAAATAGAGGCGTTGATCCTGGATGTATACACGATCAGGCTTTTCGGTGTGGATACTGCCTTAAACATATCCTCCCATTTCTGACTTTGTACCTCACCATTCTGAGACACTTCAATTCCTTCCTCTGTCATCTTATAATGGAGCGGCATCTTAAAAGCCGGGTTTGCCAAAAATTGCTGTCTGGATTTCAAAAACAATGTCCAGGGCAGATAAGCCAAAATAATAATCCCGGCAATCAGACAAAGTACACCTGCTCCCATAAAAAAAGCGGTTACAAGTAATGCCCCCGTCACTGCTCCGATCAGTCCTGCCGGACTGGTATAAGTATGAAACAGCATATAGTCATATAAATCCCCCGGCGTTATCTTGACGTCAAATTCAACTTCCATCTTTCATCTGCCTTCCCTGATCTGTCTTATTGGACGAAAGAGCACCTACGGAAGTAGGTGCTCTTCACTCTTCTTATTATACTAAAAATCAGACAAAGTGCAACAGCAAACTGCTCGTTTAGCTGGGTTCAGTTATCAAATATGAAAACTCGGATAGAATCAAATTCTACGTCGCCTCACTCCCGTTCTACAAAAAGCGTAATGGTGCTAAGCTCGTTAAGAACCTCGCTAAGCACCAACGCTTTTTGAAGGGCTCCTAAGAATTTGATTTCTATCCGGGTTAAGTTATCGGCTAACGGAAAACCAGCTAACGACTCCACTATAGTCACCTAATCCACAATCTGACTATTTGCTAAAAAGTGGAACATTCGACTTTAGTGTAGCAGTTAATTTGGCTTTGCAATATTCAATAACCCAGCTCAGATGAAAAGAAATTCTAAAGGAGTCCATTCGCGAACG
>CAMWJC010000108.1 GCA_947174495.1 uncultured Lachnospiraceae bacterium
ACATTGGAGTGGAATTTAATCCTACAAAGTGGAATTTACTTTTTCAACTCACCAAATTTTAAAATGAATAATTAAATTCTGCACCATCCGGCCATTCATAAGCCACCAGAGTAAGCCCGCATGCCGGAGCGGTAGGACCTGCTGCCGCCCTGTCCTCTGATACGAGGATATCTTTCACCTTTTCAGGAGCATAGTTCCCCCGTCCCACCTCCATCAAGGTTCCGGCAATAATTCTTACCATATTATAAAGGAAACCATTCCCGCATACACGTATCACAATCTCACGGTCCTGCCTTTCTACCGAGAGTGTGTAAATCGTTCGTACTGTAGTTTCTGTCACAGCACCCACAGCACAAAAGCTCTTAAAATCATGTTCCCCCACAAGATAATCAGCGGCTTTCTGCATCCTTTCCACATCAAGATGCACATATGTGAAGTGTGAATATCTTCTTTTGGTCGGAAGTGGAAATTCACAATTTAAAATCCGATACTCATAAGTCTTTTTACTATTACAATGTCTGGGATGAAAGTTACCTGCAACTTCCATGGATCTCTGAATCTTTATGTCCTCCGGCAATCTCTGATTTAATGCATAAGACAGCTTTTCGGCCGGTATTCTGGTATCCGTATCAAACACCGCAACGTTACAGAATGCATGCACACCGGAATCTGTTCTGCTTGCACCAATCACTGAAATTTCCTCACCCAAAAGTTCCCTTAATGCCTTATTCAGTTCTCCTTCGATCGTAGGCACTCCCGGCTGAAACTGCCACCCATGGTAATCGGTTCCATCGTATGCAACTACCAGCATCACTCTCTTCAACTTACTTTCTGTCCTTTACCACAATATTTTTCCGCATACAATACAAACCGCCAGATAGCAGACCACGATAATGTATGCAATTGCATCTCTCTTCCGGTAAGCAAGCGGTTTCATTTTGGTTCGATGTTCTCCTCCCCGGTAACATCTTGCCTCCATTGCCATTGCCAGATCATTGGCTCTTCGGAATGCAGAAATGAACAAGGGAACCAAAAGCGGAACCAGGCTTTTTGCCTTTTTGATCAGGTTTCCGCTTTCAAAATCTGCGCCTCTTGCTATCTGAGCCTTCATAATCTTGTCCGTTTCTTCCAATAAAATAGGAATAAATCGAAGCGCGATGGACATCATCATAGCAATCTCGTGCACTGGAACCTTAATCACTTTGAGAGGCCCCAGAAGCTTTTCAATAGCATCGGTCAGATTATTCGGCGTTGTAGTTAATGTCATTACCGAAGATCCCATAATCAGAAACACCAGTCTCACTGCCATAAAGGAGGCCAGCCTTATTCCTTCTCTGGTGATTGTAAGCTTCCACAGCGTTACCAGCGGTTCACCCGGTGTCAGAAACAAATTAAATACTACCGCTATCAGAAGTAAAAACACAATGGCCTTCATGCCTCTAATCATAAATTTAAAAGGTACTTTGGAAAGCTTTATCACTGCCAGCAGAAACAGTCCTGCAATCACATATCCTATCCAGTTATCTACAATAAAAAGGGAAATAATATAGCAAAGTGTCGTAACCAGCTTTACTCGCGGATCCAGTCTGTGTATCACCGAATCCGTCTGATAATATTGTCCCAAAGTAATATCTCTCAGCATTTCATTACCTCTATCGTCCCAGCGCCTTCAAAATAGCTGTCTTAGCTTCCTTTATCGTGGTAATATCCGTGTCTACGGGAAGTCCCTTTTTCTTAAGCGCCTGCATAATGTAAGTAACGGAAGGCGCAGCAAGTCCCACGCTCTCCAATTCCTTATAATGTCTGAAAACCGCTTTTGGTTCATCATCATACATGATCTGTCCCTTATTCATAACAATAATCCTGTCCACATATTTTGCTACATCTTCCATACTGTGGGATACCAGGATCACTGTGATTCCGGTTTCTTCCCGGAGCTTTGCCACCTGATCCAGAATTTCGTCCCTTCCCTTTGGATCCAGTCCTGCAGTTGGCTCATCCAGAATCAAAACCTCCGGCTTCATCGCCAGAACTCCGGCAATCGCCACCCTTCTCTTTTGTCCGCCTGAAAGATCAAAAGGGGATTGATAAAAATATTCATCTTCCAGTCCCACTTGCTTTAAAGCCGCATATGCACGCAGTTCTGTCTCCTTTTTGCTAAGTCCCAGATTCTTTGGACCGAAGCATACATCGGTAAATACATCGATTTCAAACAACTGATGTTCAGGATATTGAAACACCAGCCCCACCTTACTGCGCAGTTCCTTTTTATTAAAATCACTGTCATGAATGTCTGCACCATTGTAATATATGTTTCCGCCTGTGGGCGCTAATAACCCGTTTAAGTGCTGTACCAGCGTAGACTTTCCTGATCCGGTATGGCCGATCAAGCCAATAAACTGTCCGTCCGGTATAACCAGATTGATATCTTTCAGGGCCGCAAATTCCATCGCTGTTCCGGCTTCATAGATATGACTTACATGATCTAAAATAATTGACATCTCTGCTCTCCTCTTTTATAACTTCAGAGCGCTTATGAGCTCCTGCACAGTCAGGATTCCATCAGCAATATCCAATCCTGCTTTTTTCAGTTCATGGGCAAGCAAAGTAACCTGCGGAACATCCAGCCTGAGTTCCTTCAGTCTTTCCACTTGGCTGAAAATCTCCCTCGGCGTTCCCTCCATGGCAATGCTTCCTTTATCCATCACAAACACCTTATCTGCATGAATAATTTCTTCCATATAATGAGTAATTAAGATAACTGTGATTCCTTCTACATCATTCAGCGCCCTAACCGCTCGAATCACTTCTTTACGTCCATTGGGATCCAACATAGCTGTGGGCTCGTCCAGCACAATGCACTTAGGATGCATGGCGATCACACCGGCAATAGACACCCTCTGCTTCTGCCCTCCGGAGAGCTTATTAGGAGAATATTTTCGAAATTCGTACATTCCCACCGCTTTGAGGCTTTCTTCCACACGCTCCCAAATTTCTTTGGTAGGTACCCCCAGGTTTTCAGGTCCAAATCCCACATCCTCTTCTACTACCTGGCCGATAATCTGATTATCCGGATTCTGAAATACCATGCCTGCCTCCTGCCTGATATCCCATAACTTTTCTTCATCTGACGTATCCATTCCATCCACCCAGACTGTTCCCTCCGTTGGATATAAAATGGCATTGATGTGTTTGGCAAGCGTAGACTTCCCGGAACCGTTGTGCCCCAAAACAGCAATAAAGTCGCCTTTCTTAATATCAAGGGTGACCTCATCAACCGCTCTGGTAATCCCCTCAACGTTTCCTTCTTCATCCCGTCGTATATATTCAAAAACCAGATCCTTCGTCTCAATAATTCCCATATAAGACCTCCCTGCCGGTCGGCAATTCTCTCAAACACTTATTCTACAGGATGTTCTTTCCATTTGCAATAGATTGTGTTTTACCAAAACATATACTATAATATAACAGACGCAAAACAAAAACAAGCGACTGCGAAGCAGGCATTTGTTTTTGTTGCGTCTGTTAGCGAGCAAACGTCCGATGAAATCGGACAGAGAGCGCGCAAGCGCGGGTTTGCGAGCTTCGGCGCAAGCGCGAGTTTGTGAGCTTTTGCGCAAGCGCGGGTATGCGAGCTTTGGTGCAAGTGCGAAGTTGCGGGTTTAGCGCAAATGTACGAGTTTGCGAGTTTATAAGAATGAACGATTTCGAAAGGAAACAGTTAAATGAATATGGATAAATGGATGAAACCTCTGATTTTTTTGGCTGCTTTTGTATTAATCTGTTCCACAATTGGAAGGTTACTCTCCCACGGAGAAACTCTTGCTGACTACGCAGATCAAAATCCGGAGATTGCATATGCCACTCCGCAAAAAACAGAATCTCCAAGCCCTTCCCCTACTGTCACTCCTACTCCTGAGCCTACCCCTACCCCCACCGCCTCTCCATTGCCGGAAGAAATACCAGTCTTTGTTCCCTTGGATGTCGAATCAGAGGAAAGCACACACTATCAGGATGGCTTCTTTTTTCAGCCTTTGTCCGATTCGGTAACTGCCAGAATAACCGGAATTTCCTATCCGGTTGCAGAAAGTATCGCTCCTGCTCTTTCTCACCAAGCAACCAATGTGATAGCAGATACTGACACCCCTGCTGTCTCTTATGATGATTTGTGCTATATGAATGTCTTATACTATGATTTTCAGGGAGAAGTTCAAATTGGTGAATTAATTTGCAATAAAGGTATTGCACAGGACTTGATCGAGATTTTTTATGAGCTATACCAGAATGAATATCAGATTGAAAAAATCCGACTGATTGACGAATATGGCGGCGATGATACTGCTTCCATGGAGGACAACAACACCTCCTGTTTTAATTACCGTGTGGTGGATGGCACAAGCAGCCTGTCCAAACATGCCTTAGGCTGCGCCATTGACGTCAATCCTTTTTACAACCCTTATGTAGTCTTTAACAAAGACGGAAGCGGTGAAACTTATATTTCTCCTAAAGGAAGTGAAGTATATGCTGACCGCTCCATGAA
>CAMWJC010000109.1 GCA_947174495.1 uncultured Lachnospiraceae bacterium
ACATCATTCTTATGCATTAAATACAACAGAAAATAATGAAGAAATTCTATATCCTCCTCCATCAGTCCCACTGGCGAAAGTGGATTTACGTCCAGCATTCGAAGTTCAATATGGTTAATTCCCTTTTCCCACAGCCGCATTAACGAATTCTCTCCCTGGGGCTTTACCCTCACCGGATAATATAATTCTGACGCCGACTGCAGTTTCCCCTTTTGCACATAAGCTTCAATACTTTGAATATATTTTTCCAGATTCTGATAATCAAATACCGGAGTAAAGTCATTCCAGTACCCCTGTTCTCCGCACCTTACCGAAGCATATTTTGTCAAATCCTCTTTTTTCCACGCATTCCGTCTCGGTGCTCCATGAACATGCTCACTTTCTAAAATAGAAATATCCATAACCGGACTCGCTGCGGTCAGATACACAATAAACCAGCTATATCGGATTACCTTTTGTGCCAACTGCAGATACACCTGATTTTTATACCTTTGATAAGTGAATGTTTCTGACCATGATAATTCCCCATCCGCCCCGGACAAAAACTCCTGATAGCCTTCTCTCAACATTTCCTCTGCAAATGAATAGTTTAGATGAATACCGGAAAACAACATGATTCTTTTGCCATACTTTCCCGCCAGATAGTCACGATACCAGGTCTTTTGCTTCAATTCCCCTTCAAACTGTGCAATGGGGATATCCCAATCCCCTTTCACATAAGGCGGATTAGAAAACGGCCATAGATATTCTCTTCCTGTTTCCAGCTTCTGTAATGTCTCTAAAACCCTTATCTGCAGTTGTTCCAAATGCCGTATCACATTATGTACATCGCCAAACACATCTGTAATCAGTTCGATTTGATTCTCACAAAAATCCCTTGTAATGTTGTCTTGTTCTTCAAAAGGATGTTTTGTATGCGAAAGAAATCCATCAGAGTCTACCCGAAGACTTTCTTTCTCTAATCCAAATTCGCCCTTTGTCAGATTCTGTTCAATTAAATTTCTGCTAAATTTGAAGCTTATATCCATTTCCATCCCCACTTATATTTTCTCCATCATAAACCTATTTACCTACTTTGTCAATATGTTTATAGGTTAAAAGTGAGGAACACAAAGTATGCCTTGATTTTTTGAAGCTTGCTATTTTTACCATAAAAAGCTAAAATATGGGAAACAACGTAATTATAAACAGGAGAATGAGATAAAACATGGAAAATGAAATTAAGAAATTTGACGCGAGAGGCCGCAAAAAAATAAGGCCGGTTGCACTGATGTTTTTTGGATTTTCAGTACTTGCCATTGTGCTGATGTATCTTATTTCGGACGGAAATATAGAAGAATACAGAGATTTTTACAGAGCATATGGTATGCTGGTTCTTTTTGCAATCCTTGCGTTTTCTGTAATCACCTTGTGTGCAAAAGCTACCTGCAAAAAAGAATTTAAGAAATTTAACCGTGAACAGCTGAGCCGCATCAACCGTGAAGCGGCAAAGGCACCCAGACTGGAGCATATTCTGATTACGCAGGATGCGATTGGATATCATTTAGGTTTGCGCACGGTGCTTATTCCGGTAGAAGATATTATCCGTATTTCCAGGGTGCACCGAAAACACAGACACGTTTATCATTCGGGAAGTATCTTCGTACCAACCGTTTCGGAGGATGCATATATTTATGTGTATACCAAGGACGGTAAAGTTCATCAGATGGAGAACAATCTTACAGAAAGTCTGGAATTGGAAATCTATTATTATTTGGCATACACGGTATGCTCCAAGCGTCCGGGGGTACTGGTAGACGATCCGATGAATCGTATTCAGATAGATATTTCCACCGAAGAACTTATACGCAGAGTGGATGCTGCCGGAACGGAGGATGCCGGAGAGTTGGAAATGCGTTTTAATTTGGAGCACATTTACGAGATGTGCAGTTCTGATGTTGGAAACAGCAGATGGACAGAAGCTTTGTTGGTATGCATCATCATGGGGACATATATACTCTGTTATTTTTTATACCAGGCTTTGCCGGATTTTATACCTACGGAACATGCCCTACAAAAAGATTTGTTTGTACGCATAGGCAGGACCTTCGGCGTAGGGGCAGTCATGGCGGTGCCAGTTATTTTAGTGGTAGGAAGTTTTTTGAAGAATGTATGGTTTGACAAAGAGCGAATCCAGACACGGGTGTTGGCGGCAATCTATCTGTGGTGTGGAATGGTAGCCCTGGGAGGATTTGTGGGATACTGCCTGTTTGCACAGGATGAAGCCATCGGCGTCGTGTATGGCATAGAGGCATGGAAGGATTGGAGGGCCTACCAATCTGGAAATCTGGAGACGGCAGAGGGCCCTTTGTATATGACGGATACGCCGGTGGATGATGGGATACAGATACTAAAGGAAGATCAGTATAACTATATCAATGGGGAGGGAACCTGCTATTCCTACTATCCGGGAAATATCGTAAACACAAAGATGATGCAGAACAGTTACCAGGTAACATATACACCGAATCTCCATATTATTGTTTCCCTAAAGGATGCACAGGGATATGAGCGGATTGGTTTCACAAAGAAAGAACTCTCAAAACTGCAGAAAGAATTAGATCTGTATCTGGCACAGCAAGCCGGGGACAGGGATGTTTGGAAAGTTGGCGACTGTATTATAGAAAAGCATCCCTTTGTGTATGGATACGAGGAGCTTACAGAGGAGGAAAAGATTGACTTTGATCTTCTGTATGGAGAGAGCATGCAGGCAGAAACAACCAGAAATATTATCATGCCGGAGCAGCTGGAGAAGAATGGCTTCAAAAAGTTAAATGCATTGTATGAATGCAACCGTATGTTTGACAGTTACAGGCATTATCATTATATGTTTGAAAATGAGAAGGTATATGTCTCACAGACCGTATATTCCGAAGAAGAAATGAATGCGGCCAGTGAAAAATATCATGAAGAGGCAGAGAAAATTATTAAAAAAATGCCGGAGAATTTAAGTGATTCGGAGAAAATCCAGTGGGTGACAGACTATCTGCTGAATAATACGAAGATGTATGATTTTTTTGCATGGGTGGAAGAAACGGACAATGGGAAGAATAAGGATAGCGCAAAATACAAGGAAGGTATATTTGAAGACAGCGGGTACGGGGCACTGGTTCTTGGCGTCGCAGCGGAGCAGGGTTACATGGAGGCTTTTGGTATGCTTTTAGAAAAGGCCGGCGTCTACAGTATTGCCGTTTTGCCAAAGGAAGATTCTGAGGAAAGTCATTATTGGAATCTTGTAAAAATCGGTAAGGAATGGAAAGCGATTAATACATACCAAATGGCAAAAAATCCCGACGAACAGGAAGCATATAATCAGATTTCAAACGACAGCATGGAAGAACTGCTGGAGACCTCCGGTTGTTATGGTGGAAATGAAGAGATTGCCCTTCCATAGAAAATATGCGAGTCTGCTCCTCTCTTTTGCGTCAACCAAACTTTCCTGCTTGCACTTTGGGCAGTAGAGTGGAAAGTTTTTACTCTGTACCTGCCTGCAATTCTTTCTCTAAAAACTGCTTTATGTACGGATTGTTTTCCTCA
>CAMWJC010000110.1 GCA_947174495.1 uncultured Lachnospiraceae bacterium
GTAGTATATGCTTATGAGTATATTATACCCTAATTATAAACTATGCCCTTTTATCCTTACAGTAGCGATTATTGCAACATATTCACCGGTTTCCTTCGCGAAACAACCTCAGAAGTATGAGGAGGAGGAATTAAAGAATTACATCACTACCGCAACTCTTTCCCTCGAAAAGATCATGCAGGAGGATTGGAATAACACAATAGAGAGTATCCGCAAGGAAGTCAGGAACAAGGGATATGACTATTCATTGACATTCAGTGAGCTGTATGAGAAGGGAAATCCCTACCGTGACTTTGATTTTGTAAAATCTCTTGCAGCCTATACTGCCTCAAAAAAATACATAGAAGACAGTGGAACCACGGAAATATCCATATTGGATCTTAAATTTCTTGATTATGAGATGACTGCTGAAACAGTGGAAGATTCGGAATATATCAAGATTGATGACTATGAATTACAGGATGATGGTACCTATGTAAAGGAAGGATTCCATTATTCCACTAAGGAACAGGATGTTGGAATATACAAAGAAAGCCCCGGAGGATATTACTATATAAAGGTAGGAGAGGAGCACATAATCCCCAGCACTAAGAAAACCAGACTCGGGTTGGTTGAATACAAGATAATCGAACCGGAAGATATCTTTAAGCAGCTGAAGATTCCTTACGAAGAGATCAGCAAAGACTATCAGACCGCAATTAGTGTAATCAACCAAGTGACGAATAACCGCATGCTGCGGCAAAACACCTTTATCAGCCTTCCTAAGCCATCGTCTGATGCGAAAGACTACGTCCCGCCTGAGGATATAGCCACTTTCAGGAAGAATGTGCTGCTTTTTGCAAATTCTCTGCGCGGACAGATCCCATACCAATGGGGTGGAAAAGCCTCTGCTCCCGGATATGATCCGACTTGGTGGACCTTTGATGAAAAGACAGGAATACAAAAAGGCCTTGATTGCTCTGGATTTGTGCAGTGGGCATATTTGACAGCTGGAGCAAATAAGGACCTCTACGAGAAACTAAACTCAACCACTGAAATACTGCAGTCTGACTTTAAGGAGATACCCTATACGGATCTTCATCCAGGTGACATCGGGGTAAAAAAGGGAATAAAGGTTAATCACACCGGAATATATGCAGGAAATGGACTCTGGTTTCACTGTTCTTCAGAAGCTAATACCGTCGTTCTTTCAAGCTACGGCTTCACGTATTATTACGACGTGCTGGATAGTGTTTATGAACCGGAAGAGAAACTGCTATCAGATGACAATACGGATTTGGTACTAGGAAGCCAGGAGATTCAGAACGAAGAAGAAAATATGGAGGTGCAGAATCCCCTATTTGCTACAGAAAATGAGGAATATTCGGAAAATGATGTATATCTTCTTGCTCAACTTATTGCACATGAGGCCAATGGAGAAGGCTTTAACGGATGGGTAGCTGTCGGAGAAGTTGTAATAAACCGCCTGAAATCGGATCTTTTCCCGAGCACGATCTCAGAGATCATCTACGAGAAAAATCCTGTCCAGTTTTCTAAAACAGGAGAGTTGGCTGGCATCATACCCAGAACTGAAATCATCGATGTGGCCAGACAGATTCTTAACGGAAAACTGAAGATACTCAATGACCCCGAAGTCTTCTTTTTCCGGAATCCGAAAATAACCTCAGATATAGAATCCTACGTAGATCAGGATTGGGGGGATCTGAAATATCACACATATATAGGAAATCACGCTTTTTACAAGCGAAAAATATAACAAAGGAGAAATCATATGGCTACCGAAAAAAAAGCAATGTTAGCAGCTTCCGAAGAGGATAGCGCTCCCTCTGCAGGATCTGCAGACGAAATGAACACTACCGATTTAGCTACTGAAGGAGAAACAAAGGCTCCTGAGAAAAAAACAGCGGTGAGAAAAAGGAAAGCACCTGTACCATCAGAAGGTACTTCTGCTGATGATTCCACAAATAAGCCCAAAAAAGGAAAAAAGGTACGAGAAGCAGAAGAGGAAAATGACGCCGCAAGCGATTCTTCCTCTATGGAGGATGCCATCAGCTCTTTGGAAATTGAGGGTGGCAGGATTATCGATGAAAATGATCTGGGAGAGGATATAGATGAAATAAGACATAAAACGGCTTTCTATTATCCGACAGTGGCTAAGGCATCTCGTATTGTACGGCAAGAGATGTATGAAGGAGATAAGGATTTTCGCAGAGAGGGTTCTGACCAAAAAACATTGTCTCCCGGCGCACTTCGTAAGGCTGAATATCTTGAACTTTCCCTGGCTGCCAATGGAAACAAGATATTGACCGGTGAGGTAGTCGGCGTAGCTAATGCGGATACCAACGGCAATGAAAATGCATCAACGGTGATGGCTGAGATATCTTACGGTCACGATACCTTTTTGATCTATATCCCGTCATATCTCTTCTTCGATTATCCGATTAAGCAGCATGAGTCGGCACAAGACAAAGAGGAGATCAAGACTCGTATGGCGAAATACATCGGCGCCGAGATTAAGTTCTGTGTTGCCTATGTCAGCGAAAAAGACGGCATCGCATACGGTGACCGCCTAAAAGCATGTGCCATGCGTGCGAAAAGACATTATATCATGCCTGAGAATCCTAAGAGTAAAAACGGGCTTCCCAAATTTTTCACTGACTGCATAGCCGAAGGTACTGTGATCTATACGGCAAAACAATGCATTATTGTTGATGTCGGCGGCGCAGATGTAAAAATCACCGTAGATGAGCTGGATTATTCCTACATCAAAGATGCTCGTGAACTCTATGCGGTCGGAGATGCCATCCGGATTAAGATTATGGAGGTAATGGAAGAAAAAGTAACGAAATACGACAATAAGTACACTTTGATCAAAGTCACCGGCTCCGTTAAGCGGCTCAAAAAGGATGCTCGCCCTGAGCTTTTTGCACAGTTTAAGGAAGGAGGTATCTATAAGGGTCAGATTATTGAGATCATTGAAACAGGCATTTTTGTTAAATTGAAAGGCAAATACGACTGCCTTGTGGCACCACCAAAATATGGAGCGACCCCGGTTATCGGTCAGACACGGCAGGTTCGTGTTACAACCAAAGACCCGGATAAGTTACGTATTTCCGGAATATTTATCAGCGTGTAATTCATTAGCTTTCAATATACCATGTGAGAAATGAGTGATCTGCCTGGTGCGCTTACCATTAGTCGGCGCACCAGGATATAAAGGGCTACAAAACATAACCATGCACATAACCTCCATTTTTGGGGTTCAGATAGAAACAAAAGAAGGAGAAATAACTCATGCGCAATAATAAAGTAAAATCTGTAATCACCGCATTAATAT
>CAMWJC010000111.1 GCA_947174495.1 uncultured Lachnospiraceae bacterium
CAGAATATCCATTGACTTCGAAGATACCAAAATGTTAAAATGGTTTTAAGAAAATCTAAAAACGAGGACATGCTTATGTATAACCGTGAACTCATTACTTTTATTACCGTCGCAGACCATGGCAGCTTTTTGAAAGCTGCAAAAGAATTATATATCACACCGGCTTCGGTCATGAATCAGATGAATAAGCTGGAGCGTATCATTGGTGTTAAACTCATTGAGCGCACAAATCAGGGAATTTACTTAACCGCGTCCGGGCGCTCTATCTATCAAGACGCAAAGAAACTGATTGAATTTGCAGATGAAGCAATAGAAAAGGCCAGACAGCTCGCCGCTTCTGAGCAAAATATCATTCGGGTCGGCACCTCCATCATGCGTCCTTGTAAAAGGCTGATTGATTTATTAGCGGATATTGATGACGGAAACCTGCCGTTTCAAATTCGCATTTTTCCATTCGATGATGATCCTGCCAGTTTAGATTCTGTTCTTTCTACGCTTGGAAACCAGATCGACTGTTTTGTATCGCCGTGTAATTCTGCCGAATGGCAGAATCAGTATGGTATTTTTCTTCTAAACAAGCTACCCTGCCGTATTGCTGTTCCCCGGAAACATCGTTTGGCAAAGAAAAAAAGCCTCTGCTGGTCGGATTTAGACGGGGAGACCTTTATGGTACTCAGAAGAGGTGATTCTGCTGTGTTGAATCAAATACGGGATGACATTCTAGAAAACCACCCACATATCAGAATTGCGGATGTTCCCAACTTCTATGACACTTCCATATTCAATGAATGTGAGCAGATGAATTATGTAATGGAGACCTTAGATATTTGGGCTGATATTCACCCATCCCTGATAACACTGCCTATGGAATGGGAATACGAAATACCTTATGGCATTGTATATGCGAAAAAGCCTTCTAAGTCTGTCAAAGCTTTTATTGATGTTGTCGAAGAGAGGTTGATCAATAAATATTAGATAGACATAGGAAAGACATAAGAAAGACGCAGAAAAATATATGGTTTTCTGCGTCTTTTAAGGATTATAACAAAGATATTTTTAATACATTTTTCCGTTATGGGTAATCTGTCCAACGATCTCATTTCTTACAATTTCCTGCATACGCTTTGCAGTATCCCCAATTCCGCTGCTTCCTGATGTACAAAACGGAACAATCTTTTTCCCGCTGAAATCATATGCCTCCAGGAATGTATCGATGATGAACGCCTCCCTGTACCAACATACCGGAAAACCGATTACACAACTTCTGACCCTGCCACATCCGCTGACTGATTGGCTATCTGCGGACGGCACGATTTATCATCCATCTCAATGCAGCTACGGGACCTTTTGTTCTGCCAATCAAGGTCTGCATTGGTATAGGGAATCTCTGGTCTGATCTCATAAATTTGCGCCCCTACTCCTTCCGACAGTTTCTCTGCTACTTTTGCAGTCACGCCGCTGGCACTGAAATACGCTACTAACTTTTTACTTATTTTTCTTATCTCCTTACTCATTTTCAATACAATTTACTGCTCCACAATTGTAATCTCAATCTCTCCTGTCGGCGAAAGATAAACTAACTCAATTCCTTCTTCTTCACCCAAATTTCTACTATATTGTTTCAAGGTCGAATTATTCCAATGCTCATGCACACCAAGATTTACAATCTGTTCCCCATTACCGTCATAATATACCGTCTCGGACGGGGCATTCCCCACAAGGCCGGCTTCGTGAAGATAATTCTCCACATTAGGATTGTTCCGGAGCGTTCCATTATTTTCCTGCAAAGTTGGCTCATTGATTAGAAAATCAGCTCCCACAGAATCAATCGCAACCGGATCCTGCGATACAAAAATGCTTGAAGTGTAATCCCCATTGAAGGGCTCCTGTTTCCATGTGGAATTCTCCCTTGTGACGGACGCACCTTCTGACGGGGCACAAATAAGGGCATCTAACATATACAACACCGTCTTCTGTCCAATCTGGTAATTTCCTATCAGATCTACAAGAGGGCTGTAAATCGCCATATCATTTTTTGTCAACCACTGATGCAAGTTTGCGCCTTGTGGCGGATACATGGTATTTCCATTAATGAATGAGCCAAAATGATTCTTCCCGCATAAGGTAATCCCGTAACTGTGTCCTTTCAGATTCGCAAGATTTATTACATAATCCGCTTCTGTTACGCATGTCGGAAGATAATTTACGTTGCCACTGAATTCATAAGACCAGTTGATAAGCGCATCTTCATCCGCTATACCATTGTCACGGCCGACAAAATGGACACCTTGAAGATTATCTTCCGTACACATCTCTATCATGTAATCTGGAAATAAGCGTGACACATCATAAACAGTGATGTCATCCGGAAATACACCTGCTTCTTCCACGAGGGAAATAAGCAAATTCTTTAGCAATACCGAATTGGTATAACTCATATTTGTTTCCCCGGAGGTATCATTATCAAATACTGCAGAGCCATTCATATTTGCCTTAATTGCAATTTTCTCACCCGTCTGGTATCCATTTCCGCCATTATGCGCGGTAAATAAAGCTGTCCATCCATCTTTGGCATTGTCTTTTCCACCAAGAGAGGAAATGCTTTCATTTACCATCTGGAGGATGAGCGCTTCATCAAAATGATCTGCCTCCCACCAGTATCCGCTTCCATCCCATGAAACGGAATCCGGGTTGTGCGTCCAAACTACCCGCCCAGGCATAGCTCCAATGCCTGTCCCATAAGGTTCATGCTCCGGGAAAATACCATCATAGGCGATTTCTGTTTTTACATCCACTGTATTTTCTTCCGTGCTTTCATTTTCGGGCAAATAATCACTCTGTTCTGTTTCCTTAGAATCAATTTCCGTGGATGTAACCTCTGTTGTATCCACTGCATCAGATGTT
>CAMWJC010000112.1 GCA_947174495.1 uncultured Lachnospiraceae bacterium
GCCCTGCATCTTTATAAAATACTCTGCTGATGGCAAGCTTCTGGCTCTCCCCGCCAGAAAGATTTACTCCCTCTTTATCAAATTCTGTAGTCATCATCGTATCCATACCATTCGGTAAGGCGGCAAGGCGTTCCTCCAGTCCACTGTGTACCAATGCCTGCCTTATAGGCTCTTCCGCTATCCCCGGGGCTGCCACATCCATCAGAACATTTTCCTTCACAGAGCCTGCAAAAATTTTGAAATCCTGAAATACTGTTCCAATTGATTTTCTATAGTCCTGCAAATCATAATCCCTGATATCTCTGCCGTCCGCTATAATCTGTCCAGATACAGGATCATAAATCCTCATTATAAGTTTCATCAGCGTAGTTTTTCCTGCCCCATTGTAGCCTACTATAGCAATTTTTTCTCCCGGCCGTATGGCAAAGGAAATATCATTCAATATCTGCGCTTTTCCTTCTCCTGCCTTCCCATATTCAAAACAAATATTCCGAATCTCGATTTCCTTGGCACCACCCGTTACCGGAATCTTCTTCTCACTTACAAGCTCAGGCTGCATAGCAAGGAAATCCCGAATCTTTTGGACATATAAACTCGTCTCGCAGGCATATGGATATACATCCGTAAAAGTGCCCATGCTCCACTTCAGCCTTCCAAAGGAATTATATAAAATTGCCACACTACTATACGACAATCCTCCCATAACCAGTGCCCGAAACACCAAATAACTGACATAAACCACATCACTCATAAAATCATTGCTGACATACCTGCGCAAAAAACTAAGCCAAAACCGCTTCGCTGTATAACTTTTTTCCACCTTGTAAATTTCCTCATTGCATTGTTCGAAATCCTGGTATATGACTTCCGCTGTCTTCGGGTTTAAGCGCAGTTCCTTGGCATAATCCTGCATATAAAAGACCCTCTTTACATAATCTCTTTTCCGTTCCAAAGGATTCCGCATAACGCGCAGCTGAAAGGTCAGGCGATTATAAATCTGGTTGAAACAAAATGCCATAAAAAACGATGCAGCAGCAAACAGAATAGAAACACGATCCTTATAGAAAAAATAAATTCCCGTAGTTAAAAATGCAGCAATTCCGGAAAAAGTATTCTGAAGGAAAGTAATACATCGGTCAATCTGTTTATCTGCTTCTGACAAAACCAGCACCAACTGATTATAGTACTCCGGATCATCATAACATTTTAAATCCATACCGGATGCCTTTTCATAAAGAGTAAGCTTAACCTTTTGACGCACCTTCGGCAGGTTCTTTTCACCGATATAGTTTGCTACCCATGCAGAAAAAATCATCTCTACTGTCACAAAAAGAGCCAGACCCAATACAAACAGCGCAACCCGCTTAAAGGGATAATGAAATTCCGCCGCCTCCAAAATATAACCGATCCCATAGGTATGCTCCAAAAAAACAGAAACCATGTTTCTGACTGCATCCAATGTCACAAAAATGACGTAGGATGGCGATGCCTGAATGCATAATCTGATCAAAAACAGATTATTTGACCACACCTGCTTTGCAGTGTGCTTTTCAACATTTCCTTTATTTTTTTCACTCATAATACCATTTCCTCCACAGAATCTACTGCCAGATAATTCATTGCCTGCTTTCGATACATCTCTGCATAGCTGCCCTGGAGTGCCATCAGCTCCATGTGGGAGCCCCGCTCTATGATCCTTCCCTGTTCCAGCATTAGTACACAATCCGCATTTTTTACAGAGGACAAACGATGAGATATGAAAATCATGGTATTCTGTTTTCCATCCTCCATAATGCTTTTAAAAAGCTCATACTCTGCAATGGGATCAAGTGCACTGGATGGCTCATCAAATATCTTAACCGGGCATTTCCTGTAAAAGGCTCTGGCCACTGCCACCTTCTGACTTTCCCCACCGGAAAGCACTGCTCCTTCTTCGTCAAACTCCTTTGTCATCATCGTATCTATCCCATATGGCAATTGCTGTATCTTCTCATAAACTCCCGCCTTTTTCAGTGCTTCTATCACCCGTTTTTCCTCTTCCGGTGTTCCTTTGTCCCCCATCAGAATATTTCCCTTGACCGTCATCCCAAAAAGACATACCTCTTGGAACGCTGTGGCAAAAAGCTTTCTGTAGGAACGCAGATTATACTTACGGATATCTATCCCGTTTAAACGGATGGTTCCTTCTGTTGGGTCGTAGAGCCTCAACATAAGTTTGATTATTGTGCTCTTCCCGGCACCATTATGACCAACCAGGGCTATCATTTCTCCCCTTTTGATCGTAAAACACAAATCATGGATCGTTTCCTCCTGCTGATAAGAAAAACATACATGGTCAAATTCTAAGGTTTCAAATTCTATTTCCACCATAATCCCATCCTGATCCTCCGGAATTTCTTCCCTATATTCCAAAAAGGTACGAAGGTTACTGATAAACATCCCGTTCTTTACCATACTCATAATATTTTCAAACAAACCAATCAAAATCCATGTGGCGGATACCATCAGACCTGTCATGACTGTCAGTTCCGCTAACGATATCCTCTTTGTTACAATATTTTCATAGACAGCATAAAAAAGTACACCCTCAA